>CADCPT010000081.1 GCA_902803385.1 uncultured Ruminococcus sp. | reverse complement strand
CGGGGGCGACCCCAGGGAAAGTGCAACAGAGATATACCGCCTGATCTTTCAGGTAAGGGTGGAAAGGCGAGGTAAGAGCTCACCGGCGTGCAGGAGACTGCACGGCCATGTAAACCCTATCCGGAGCAACACCGCAGGGAAGTGTATTCATCGGCCCGATGGCTTCAGCAGGTGGCACTGAGCAGCGCCGGCAACGGGCTGCCAAGATAGATGGCTGTTCACGACAGAACCCGGCTTATCGTTCCACTCGGTCTATTTTTAAAAATGTGTTTTATAAAACAGGGGCTGTCGCAAAATAAGTATTCTGACGGCAACCCCTTGAAACCAGCCAAGTGCGCCTACCTTGCGGCGCACTTTATTATTATCAGATCCTTGCAGAGCCGGAAGTCCTCGCGGCCTCTATTACTGCGTCGGCAACAGCCTTGCCTACACGCTTATCGAAGGCGAAGGGGATGATGTAGTCTTCCTTCAGCTCTTCGTCGGAAACAAGGGACGCGATCGCGCGCGCGGCGGCGATCTTCATATCGTCGTTGATCTCTTTTGCGCGGCAGTCAAGAGCGCCGCGGAAGATCCCGGGGAAGCAGAGCACGTTGTTTATCTGGTTCGGGAAATCTGAACGTCCCGTACCGATGACCCTTGCTCCTGCTGCCTTTGCGAGATCGGGCATGATCTCCGGCGTAGGATTGGACATCGCAAAAACTATAGCGTCGCGGTTCATCGAGCGTACCATATCCTCGCTTACGATGCCCGGAGCTGAAACGCCGATGAAAACATCAGAGCCGCGCATAGCATCTGCAAGAGTACCGGTAAGCTTTTCGCGGTTTGTTATTTTTGCCATCTCTGCCTTGGCGCTGTTGAGACGGCTGTCGCCCTCGCAGATTATACCGACGCTGTCGCAGAGGGTGAGATTCTTTACACCGAGGTGCATTATGAGCTTTGAAATAGCTATGCCTGCGGAGCCTGCTCCGTTAACAACTACCTTTATCTCTCCGATATCCTTGCCTGCAAGCTTGAGGGCATTCAGCAGGGCAGACGCAACAACAACGGCCGTACCGTGCTGGTCGTCATGGAAAACCGGGATATCGCATATCTCTTTGAGCCTGCGCTCTATCTCGAAGCAGCGCGGAGCGGCTATATCCTCAAGGTTTATTCCTCCGAAGGAGCCAGATATAAGGTAGATCGTGCGGACGATCTCGTCAACATCCTTTGAGCGAACGCAGAGCGGAAAAGCGTCAACATCGCCGAATTCCTTGAACAGAGCGCACTTGCCCTCCATAACGGGCATTCCGGCTTCCGGGCCGATATCGCCGAGGCCGAGAACGGCTGTGCCGTCGGTAACGACTGCAACGAGATTGCTGCGGCGGGTAAGGGTGAAGGATTTGTCGTAATCCTTCTGTATTTCAAGGCAAGGCTCGGCTACGCCGGGTGTATAGGCGAGGGAAAGCTCTTCGGAGTTTGTAATGGGCGCGCGGGAGATGACCTCGATCTTTCCGCCCCATTCATAGTGCTTTTCAAGAGACTGTTGTCTGATATCCATTTTTCATTTTCCTTTCTTTTGTCCGGTGAAGCCGGAGATGCTACTATTTTAGCACAATATTTTTAAGTATTCAAGAGAATGGGGGCGTTTTTTGCAGCCGGCGTGCCGCCGTCATGTACGTGTGCCTGCCCTGCGGCGCACTTTTTTATGGTGTTTTTTCAGTGGTGCCGGGCGCTTCGCGCCCGGCACCACTGAAAAAACAAATTTTTAGCCGCCAGGTCGCGCCGAAGGCGCGGTCTGGCGGGAAGTTGTACAGATGATTCAAAGTCTGATAAAAAATAAAACGGTTTTTTCACACTCCAGGACTGATGAGGTTAGGCGAACCTGGGTATTACAGCCCACAACAATTATTAATTAAAGAAAGTGCCCGGCACCCCTGTAAAAACACTATAAAAAGCTGCAGGTGTGTTTATGTAATGAAAATGTATGTCCTGCTGTCGTCGTCGAGCCATTCAATAATGGCCTTCAGAACGTCTTCGGGAACGCATATGCTTCCCTGGGTCGGAGCGGAGCCGATATGCATGAATATGGATGATGCAAGCTTCTTGTCCGGCGGCGTATCGGTGTTGAATTCAACTACGATGCCGTATTTGTAGGCGTCCTTTGCGTCTATCATATGCTCGGCCGTTGACCAGTCTTTATTGTCGGTGCCGTCTACCTTGCTGTTGTAGTATCTGGAATCAGGATCGTTTACCCAGTAGGTATCGTCCTTTATTTCAAACATCGGGAAGGTCGTGTTGGGCTTTTCGCCGATGTAAAAGCCCTCGTCGATGGAATAGAAGCCCATCGGGGTCTTTTTGGAATCCGGCTTGATATCAAAATCAACGCCCTTTTCTCCGACAAAGGCTTTGTCTGTTATAGGCTTTCCGGTCCCGGCGATATCCCACCAGTAGCCCTTTGATGACCTCTGATAGCAATATACCTCAGCGCCGCTTTTGTCATCGGAATGTACGACGATGAATTTGTCAAAGCCGAGCATGGTATAATCGTAGCCGTAATCCTTGATAAGCTTTGTAAGCTCTTCGGGCTGAGCGTTAAGGTTTTTGGGTTCTTCGAGCTGAAGATCAAGGGTATTCTCCGGAGCCCTGCTTTCTTCGGCAGAGCTTTCCGCAGCGGAGCTTTCTTCCTGAGACTGAGGCTCCGACGCTGCCTTTGAAGGCTCTTCGCTTTCCTTTGCTTCTTCAGAAGCCGTTTCGCTTGCGGCGGAGGATGATTCCTGCGGCGCCTGGGAGCTTTGCGGCTTTTTTGAATCTGTTCCGGTCGCTTTTTTTATGCTGTCCATCACGGACGGCGGTATCACCGCGCCGCCGGTGCGGATGTCTGCTGCAAGCACCGCCGCTGTTCCGGCGGAGGCTGCAAGAAGGAGCGAAAGCAAAACTTCCGTTACTATAAATACAGGTTTCTTCATTAGTCTGCCTCTTTTCTGGTGGAATATAACAAACGCCGATGTCCCCCGGGTCTCGCCTGCCGGCTCGGTCGGCGCTGCTGCTGCGCAGCGGTGTCCACAGGACACCCGCGCCCTCTAAGGCGG
>CADCPT010000080.1 GCA_902803385.1 uncultured Ruminococcus sp. | reverse complement strand
TTATAAAAATGGATTTTTACAGATTGCTCCAGTCTAAAATGTTCTGGATAATGTCCGGCGTGATGTTCTTTGTTATGGCATTGGTGCAGTTTTCTACTCCTTTCCTGTTTGATCTGCTAAAAAGCTTTTCTCCCAATCCGGATTCTATATCAGAAACGTACGATAAGAGTTTTATTTCTTTAATATCCTCCCCTACTGAGAGCATGACCGGATGGCTGATCATTCTGCTCTTTATATCTGCGGCTTCGTTCCTTTATGCAGACATAAAAAACGGCTACATTAAAAATTTTGCCGGTCAGCTTCCCAGAAGAAGCTACACTGTAACTTCAAAGTTTATCGTTTTATTATTTCATAATTTTGTATTCCTTACCGCAGGCGCATTGGGAAAGATTTTCGGAATGCTGATTTGTCCCAAGGCAAATATTCTCTTTGACGATTTTTCTTACTTCGGTTTCATTCTTTTCTTTGTAAAGTTCATTCTCAGCGTTGCTATGGTCTCCCTTATTCTGCTTCTGGCAACAGGGTTAAGAAACAAGACCCTTGCTATTGTTCTGGGAGTATTGTTAAGCGTAAACGCCCTGTCTCTTTTGTATTTGGGGATCAACCAACTATTTAGTCTTATAGGCGTAAAGAATTTTGACATTGGGGATTATACTCTGGACAGTCTATATTCAAAGAGTTATGATATTTCTTCCCTTAGCTCCTCTAACGGTCAGCTTATATTAAACTCTTTATGCGTTTCTGTTGCTTTCACGGTGCTGTCTTTTGTATTGACGGTACTCCTGGTAAACAAACGCGATGTAAAGTAAGAGATTCCAAAAATAATAACACTCAGGCTCTCCCCTGCGGAGAGCCTTTTTCAGCAAAAAAGAGCCGGCAGCAGCCGGCTCTTGGTTTTATGAAATTATTACAGAGTGGTAAAACACCTATCATCTGACTATTCTTTTATTTTTACACACAGCATCGTAAGGTCGTCAAACTGAGGAGCATCTCCGACAAATTCATCAACAGCCTTGTGAACGTCATCTATAAGCTTTTGCGGCGAAGAATCCGGTTCACGATTCAGAGCTTCAAGCAGTCTGTCGGTTCCGTACAGAGTTTCCTCCCCATTTGCAGCTTCGGGTGCGCCGTCGGTATATACAAACAGTGTGCTTCCTTTTTGGAGAGTAAGCTCGTATTCCTTAAAGGTACGGTTCTTTCTCATACCCAGAGATATTCCATGCTTATCCTTAAAAAGCTCAAAGCCTCCGTCGGGCTGTCTTATAATGGGATACTCATGTCCTGCGTTTGCGGCAGTCAGCTTGCCTGTGCTCAGCTCCAGAATACCGAGCCATACGGTAACGAACATCATGGCATCATTGTTTTCACAGATCGCATTATTGGCTTTTTCAATGATCCGGGCAGGAGTACCGCCGGAAAGCGCATTCTCTTTTATTATGATCTTCGATTTCATCATAAACAGCGCCGCCGGCATTCCTTTGCCGGATACATCGGCAATAACAAGCGCAAGATGATCCTCGTCTATCATAAAGAAATCGTAGAAATCTCCGCCTACCTCTTTGGCGGGATCCATTGAGGCATACAGTTCAAATGCAGTGCTTGAGGGAAATACTTTAGGCAACATATCAAGCTGTATTTCGGAAGCCATCTCCAGCTCGGCGGCTATTCTTTCACGTTCGCTTGTCAGACGAAGGTTTTCGGTCATATAGCTGTCAAGCTCGCCGGTCATTTCGGAGAAGCTGTCCGCAAGCACGCCTATTTCATTACGCACCTTGATCTTCTGCATTTTTTCAGCGGCTTTTGCGCTGTCCTTATCGGATTTGTAGTCAAGCACGGCTTTTTTTACGGTGGCAAGGGGTCTTATTGCCTTACGGTACACGAACAGCACGATCAGGGCGTCTGTTATCAGCAGGGAAATTACGCCCCACAACAGCATTGTCAGCAGGTTGTTCCACAAAAGGGATACATAGTCGTCACAGTCATTTCTTAAAACAAGGACAGCCTTTGGTTTTCCCTCCGAATATATCGGCGTATAGCTAAGAAGCTGCATTCCGTCGTCAAAGACCGTATCAAATACGGTCTCTCCAAAGGTTTCTTTCTCTGTACTGTTTCTCAGACGCTGTATGGTTTTGTCATCATCTATCGATAGCTGTTCTTCCATATTCTCCGTATCATTTAAATAAAACTGACCGTAACCCTCACTGCTTATATTTATGATAAAGATATTATCATAATCCTTGTTTTCTATCTGCATCAATGCAGTCGTGAAGAACTGGTCTGTCAGATAAACCGCAAGGTTTCTCTGATCCTCCTCATCAAGCTTCTCCAGAACGGTTTTCAAGGTTTTGCTCCCTTCGGATTCCATGATAGAAAAGGCATTGTACAGAGCCTCTATGCCTTTTTTGTCGGCGTCATCATCTGCGTCTAAAAACCACTCCATATCGCTGCCGTTCCTGTCCAGATACTCAAGCAGCCACTCGGTGGATTCATTTCTGAATACAAGTGTTTTAAGAGCTTCCGCACTGTTCCTGAGGCTGTTTGTTTTCGTTTCGTAATAGAGCTTGTACGAACCGAATATAGATATAAGACTTATAACCGTCATGGAAGCTAAAAACAGCGCAAAAGTAATAATGCTTATCTGCACAACCAGCCTGCGGTTTTTCTTTTTTGTTGTTTTCTTTATTTCCGACATTTTTATATTCATCCTTACAAAAGTTTATAACAATGGACAGTCGCTGTTATAATACAGAAGTGACTGTCCGTTGTGGTTTCTTATGAATTGTCAGAGTTTTTTTGTTATGGTCAGTATGTTTTTACCGTCATCATAACGGTATGCGACACTATCCATCAGCTTTTTTGTCATGTATATACCCAAGCCCCCGACCTGCTTTTTTGAGGTAGGTATACTAACGTCCGGGTCGGACTTTTTCAGAGGATCAAAGGGCTGCCCTCTGTCAGTAAAGGTAAGAACAATACTGCCGTTTGAAACACCAATACCAAATTCAAGCTCGCCTTTACCGTCAGGATAAGCATAGCTGGAAATATTGCTTACGATCTCATCTATAAC
>CADCPT010000079.1 GCA_902803385.1 uncultured Ruminococcus sp. | reverse complement strand
TCTTTTGTGAACGGTAGGCATCCGCCGCTTTTTCAAAATACTCACGGCTCTTTTTATAATGAGGATCATCGGGAATGACGGAGTTCAGATCGTATATCGCCGCAACGTAATCCTCATTTTCAAGTTCTTTCAATCCTCGCTTGTAAGCCTCGAAAGACTCGTTCAGATCATAAAGAAATGCTCTTGCTTCCATAATGGTATCGCTAAGATAATCTGAAGAAAAGCGCTCTATGGCATTCAGTTGATCAACCGAGTCATCATAGGTGCTCTTTTGCTCGATAAAGTCCGCCTTAATTTCTTTTATCAGCTTCTCAAGCTTTTCCGCCAGCTTAGATTCATCTTCGTTGCCGCGGTAATACTTTTCATAATATATATGAGAAGCCTTTTCGTAGTCGCGCTCCCGGATGCAGCGGACTATCTGATTGGCAGGCGACATATAAATGCCCAGTCCGATCGCCGCTGAAACTACTGCGATGACTATTGCAGAAAAAACCGCGATAAAGCGTATTCTAGCCTTGTCAGACATCTGCGACCATTTTTCCTGCATGTTCTTTGTAAATTTCATGCTCGCTTCCACGACTGACGAGGCACGACCTTCGAGAGATCGATTCATGTATGCCTCCGCTTCGGCGGAAGAAAGCTTTACCACGTGAAATCCGTAAAGCTGCCTGTTTGCAGAATGAGAAGGTATCTGTATGCTCGTCTCCTTGTTCTGAACAATGACACCGTCACTGAAGAAAAAGGCTCGCTGATATGGTTCGCAGTAAATACTATCCCTGTCGCGTGAAAGATAAGGTCTGCACAATTCGGAGTTTGCAAGTGTATTGCATCTATCCGGCATTGTGTAATACGGAGCCTGCCACGGTTCGTAATACACATGTGTCTGCCTACTCGGAATTCCACCGCAAAGTGTCCTGAAATTATTGTTTCTGTATAACGTGTTTCTGTCTAACATTTCAACGCTATAGAAGTCTCTCTTATAGCTCTCAATTTCAAATCCGCTATAACCAGGACGAGGCAGATTTATGCAACGCTCCGGATGAGCTTTTTCAGCGTTTTGTAACGCATTGTATTCCGACGCTCTTACTACCAGCATCCGATCATCCTCCCAGAAAACCGTCTTTTCATTACGGGTAATCTATTCCTCTGAATCTGCCGCATCTCCAAAGACGCAACAAACCCTTGCATACGCCTATTACAGCGCCGTACTTGTTAACAGCCAAAATCATATATTCGGAGCATGAGGGCATACAGCAGCAAGACCTGCGCCTGTCCTCCGATGCGTTTTTTTGGTACATCTTTACCAGAAAAATGATTATCCTTTTCAGATAAACCAGAACAAAAACTCCCATACTCAGAACAAAGAGCAAAACAAACACGGCATAAGGCGATAATACTGCACTTCCGCTTTTGCCGGATAGAAAAACATATGCCAAAGTCAAAGCAGCAGCGGCAGACACAGCTATTGCAAGAGAACGCGCAACATACCTCGCCGCTGTTCGCCACGATACGTCAGGGCGGGTAAGCACTCTGTGATAAAGGTACTCGTTGAGTATCTTTGACTCTTCACTTTCGGGCGTAACGGCCGTATTGACCGTCAAAAAATCGTCCGCTTCAAGTTCGTTTAATACTTCTTCTGTCTGTTGGTTTCTGTCACTTTGATGATAAGTATTGTGGTCCATACTATATGTTCTTCTTGCTGCGAAGCGTATTTTTCATCGCGTTAATTGCGCGCATATTCTCCTTTGTACCCTGGAGAACGCTGGTAAAAGAATCATGGGGAACATGTATCGAGAATGAATGGGCGTTTATGTTTTCTTTAATCATGTTCATTCCCATGCAACCGCCGCTGCGGAAATTCTCAATCGTAAATGTATTCACGCCCAGGCTTGTAATATCATCGTAGAAGAATTCCTTTGTAGTTTCCACGGTATCATCACAATCCATGCGGAAGGTAAAGCTATAGGCAAAAATCTGTTCCTCGCTGAAAAAAATACGAGAAATACTGTAGGAACTACTGCGTGCCAATCCATCTTTTCCCATCTTCCAGTCGATT
>CADCPT010000078.1 GCA_902803385.1 uncultured Ruminococcus sp. | reverse complement strand
CAGATATCATCATTTTTTCTGAATGTTTTGATGTATACAGTCCCACCCTGTTCATACGGCCCGATACCGTGGCGTACTGCGTTTTCTACCAGCGGCTGCACTGTAAGCGCCGGTATAAGAAAATCATCACATTCAATGCTGTATTCTATCTGAAGACGATCACCATAGTTTTCTCTTTCCAGATCAAGATATGCCTCTATGTTTTCCATTTCCTGCTCAAATGAGATCATTTTTGTATCACCTATAGCATCAAAATGAGAATGGAGATATTTTGAAAACTGTGTGATGCTTCTGTATATTTCAGGATAATCACGGCACCTGGAGCGGAGCGCCATAAGAGAATTATTTATAAAATGAGGCTGGATCTGTGTCATCAGCACAGCATTGTTGCTTTGCTCCAGGGCGAGCTTTTTTTCAATGAGCTGGGTCTGAAGCAGATCAAGCTCATGATATTTCCGGATCGCGATATCAGATCTGTATCTTTCATAAAAGAAAAATATGATCAGCGCAGAGACGGAAACCGAAATATTATTGAAACTGATCCCCGAACCCGTTATATTCATCATAAAGCCCAGTATCGGAATAACAGAAGCGGTACATATTATCTGCCGCAAAAAGCGGTCTGTCTTTTTTCTTCTGACAATATATACCGTGACAATAAACAGGAAAGAAATGACCGTTAATCCCTGCCAACATATATATAGCGGTCCTCTGTGATATGTGTTGATTTCATCAATGTAATATATAGCTTCTGTAAACGGTGTAACGGCAAGCAGCCCCAGAGCAAGAAAATGCATGAGCTGCAAAGCAGTTACAGCTGTTTCAAGCCGTTTTAAACCGTTTTTCTGAGCAACATATTTTTTGAGCAATTGTAAAAAAAAGAGCGTCAGAAAGGCGCCCGTGGCGTAGTACAGGAATACACCGATACGCATTACCCAATAGCTGACAGGATCGGTTCCGCCCATCGTAACGATGCTTGCCACATTGATAAGATTATAGATAAAAATAGTACTGTAAAAAACAGAGATCTCTGTTGAGTATGGAATACTGTCGTAATCCGTCACTTTGCCGTTATTATATCGTTTCATGATCTGCAAAGAAAAGATCATGATCAGCAAAAAAACACTGTTCCATAGTTCTATAACGATCTCAATAAACAGAGGGATCCCTATCCGTTCGATCAACTCCTTCATACTGCACCTCCTGTGATTCCATAATGTCAAGCAGCCTGCTTCAGTAGATTCTGCCATGAGAATAATGATTTCTGAGGTCTTTGCAAAATGCACCGTTTTAACCGCATCTCCTCAATGAGCAAGCGGTTTGTCCTTATCCACTATTATAGCATACGTGGCAAAAAATAACAAGTGATGTGGTCATAGAATCCTTACAGTATTCATTATTTTTGAATTATATTTAACTGAACCTCCGGAGCATATAGAAGGAAATGATCGTTTGCAGCTTCCTTTTTACGTGTTTATGCATAGAATGTAATATCTGTCATGTGGAAGGAAGGGTAACATGGATCCGTGTGAGCTGACCGCCGCAATAACTGCGGCTGCAAATACGATCGCATGCAGGCTCAGCGATGATGAACTGTCTGTATTATCCGCCGTACTGGTACAGTTAGGCGATACGCTGGCGACTATTGCCGCCCAACGTTCGTTATGTAATGCTTCATACTGATATCCGATAAAAAACAGACTGCCTTTGCGGTCTGTTTTTCGCAGATCCAATTCTGCTTTCTATCAGATATTAGTATCAAGAGTATGATCTGACGCTTTCCCGGGAATGCTAAACCTGATCTGGAGGGATTATATGGAAGTATTGAAAGTTATTCTTGCATCTCTGTTTTCTGCCGCCGTTCTTTTTCTGATAGCAAAGATCATCGGTCACAAGCAGGTCGCCCAGCTTGAATTCTTTGATTATATCACCGGAATAACCATCGGTTCAATAGCCGCAGAGCTTGCGACCACTCTTGATGATCCCTGGTGGAAGCCTACCGTTTCAATGTTTGTATTCGATGCCGTGACAGTAGCTTTAAGCTATATGACAAGGGTGATGCAGCGAACCAGAAAATACATTAACGGCACACCGACAATTATTCTGAATAACGGAAAGCTGTATCGCGAGAATATGAAAAAAGCCAAGCTTGAGCTGAGCGAATTTCTTCTTCTTTGCCGGCAGCAAGGTTATTTTGATCTGAACGATATTCAGACCGCTGTTTTTGAATATAACGGCATGCTTTCCGTTTTGCCTGTCAGTACAAAACGTCCGCTGAATCCGGAAGATATAAAGCTGACTCCTCAGCTTGAACATATGGGTACGGAAATAATTATGGACGGAAGGATAATGGACGAAAACCTGAAACGAAAAGGGCTTGACAAAGAGTGGCTTATACTAATATCCAATAAAACACTTTAATATCTTTGGCGTTAAATTCCGCATAGCTTTGTTGTCGTCTCGTCGTCGCTCGTTGTGCT
>CADCPT010000077.1 GCA_902803385.1 uncultured Ruminococcus sp. | reverse complement strand
TTCCGGTTGCTGATTCAGAGCGAACGAAGTGAGCGACAGCGCGATCTGACACCGGCGGCACGCCGGCGCCGCAGGGTAGGCGCACTCCGTTATAACGAAGGAGCCGTGAATTATTTCACAGCCCCTTAAAAAACAACCTTATTCAAGTCCGCTTTCTGTCGGCATCGAAGTTTCGACCTCTCCGCTGCCGGTCAGGATAATATCAACAGCCGATAAAAGCTCCCTGTATTTTTTTATCATTGCGTCAAGATATTCCCGCCCCTCGTCAGTGATGGAATAATAATTCCTTGTGCGGTGGCCTTCCGTTATTTCCTGAGAAAATTCTGTGACATACCCCTGCTGCTGAAGACGATACAGCACCGGATAAAGAAAATTCATTTTATAGCTGCTGTTGCTTCGGCGCTCAAGCTCCTGAGACAGCTTATACACATACATAGGTCTTTCACTGAGAAGCATCAGCGTGACCATGGGGCTGGTCGCTCTTTTCAGATTATCCTCAAAAACAAGCTCGGTGTTTCTGTCCGATGTTCTTCCCATTGTTTTTCCTCCTTTAAAATGCTGGATTTGCATAAAGAAATTGCAAATTTTGCATTAACCAATAAACCGGAAGCGGTCAAAGTGCAGAATACAAGCAGTAATGCAAAGAAGATGTTTATTAATATTCTGTCCAAGTGATGTTATTATACCATACTTATTCATTTTTTTAAATAGTATTTAAAAAATTTTTTGTTATCAGAATGTAAATAATCCGTAATAATAACATTGAAAAAGCTCAAGGTTTTTATATGCATGCGATTTTCATCCCTGCGGCGCACGCCGTTATAACGAAGGAGCCGTGAATTATTTCACACCCCCTAAAAAAATAAATTTCAACCGCCCGGTCGCGCCGAAAGGCGCGGTCGGGCGGTTGAGTCAGTTATTACTTGCAGCTCGGTATGCACACCTCTGCGTCGGTGTCGGCGTCATAGTCAACACCGTCTGCTCCGAAGCCGAAAAGCTTGTAGAAGTCTTCAAAATATCCGTCGATATCGGCACATTCGCCGATGTTCTCTGTTGTGATATCAGCCCAGAGCTTGTCTACCTCGCTCTGAACCTGCTCCTGCATTTCAAGATCGTCCATACGTATGCGGTTTTCGTCGTCGGTCAGTACCTGCGGCGAATAGAGCTTTTCATTGAACATGCGGCACATCTGCTCGATGCAGCCCTCATGACAGCCCTGCTCCTTCATTACCTTGAAGAGTATGCCGATATAAAGCGGTACTATCGGGATAGCAGCGCTGGACTGGGTAACAAGCGCCTTGTTTACGGATATATATGCCTTTGCCTTGCCCTCGGCGGTCATTTCCTTTGCCGCAGCAAAAAGATCGTCCTTTGCCTTGCCGATAGAGCCGTCTGCATACATCGGATGGGTTATCATCGGTCCTATGTAGGAATAAGCAACGGTAACGGCATCGTCTTCAATAGCGTCGGCAGCCCGGAGTGCGTCTATCCAGAGCTTCCAGTCCTCGCCGCCCATTACCTTGACAGTAGCGTTTATCTCCTCTTCCGTAGCAGGCTCAACGGTTATATCGGACACGGTCTTTGTTTTAAGGTCTATTGTCTTGTTTGTATACGGCTCGCCGACGGTCTTGAGCACAGAGGTGTACAGGGTGCCGTCCGGCGCCGTTCTTCTCGGAGCCGCAAGACTGTAGATAACGCAGTCCACCTTTCCGAGATCCTTTTTGATAAGCTCGATGGTGCTGTTTTTGATCTCCTCGGAATATGCGTCGCCGTTGATGCTTTTTGCATAAAGGCCGTCTGCATTTGCAAATTCCTCAAATGCCGCGGTATTGTACCAGCCTGATGTAGCTGTCCTGCTGCCCGAAGCGGCACGGTCAAAAATAACGCCTATAGTAGCAGCGCCGAAGGAATATGCCGCAGTTATCCTTGAAGCAAGACCGTAGCCCATAGATGCACCGATAACAAGAACCTTTTTAGGTCCGTTTGCAGCATGCGGCTGCGCCTTTACATATTCGATCTGCTCTTTTACAAGGGCACGGCATCCGTCCGGATGTGCAGTTGTGCAGATAAAGCCTCTTACCTTTGGTTTGATTACCATAATTTGTTCCTCCTGTATGGGTTTTTATGAAACGATGGAATATTCTCCCGTCGAATTGTCCGGTATCATGATATGTCCGCTGCCGTCAGCCGTGATGTAGACCGGGCTCTTCATTTCCATTCCCGCGGTCATATACAGCTTGGGCGTTATCTTGTAGCACGGCAGGCTTTTTATCGTATGCAGCCTGCTGTCTGTTTCAAAGGTATAATCCGTCAGAGCCTCCGTCAGCCCCAGTGCCTTCAGGTCAGCTCCTGCAAGAACGAATATAGCTTCTTCCGGGCTTACCGATGCCTCAGGATAAAGCTCGCTCTGAGTCTTATCGTTTCTGGAAGAACCTGTCTCCACCGGGTCGTATTTTGACGCCCAGTTTTTCTTGTAAACAGTTTTTCCGTCAGGCGAAACGCAGGCGTTCGTTCCGAGGAAAATACGCGTCCCGTTCTTTTCGGCATAAAAGCTGTATTTAAGATATTTTTTTGTGCCTATCTCCTCTATGCCCTCATATTTTGCAGACAGACCGGAAACGCTGCACGGCAGATACAGCTCCTCGAACGAACAGCTGTCCAGCACTTTTTTGGCTTCCTCATGACTTATACTGCCCTCCGGCACCTCCTTCGGCTCGTTCGGGTCGCGGTGAAGGACTGCGCCTGTATCGGCCGGCTCTTCGTCCGGGTCTCCGAAGGTGTAAACTATCCTTCCGTCTTCATTGATATAAACGCCGAGAGATTCTTCTGAACCCTGCGGCGCACTGCTGCTGCTGTTGCTGCCCGAGCTGCAG
This sequence comes from uncultured Ruminococcus sp., assembly GCA_902803385.1. GTDB lineage: Bacteria > Bacillota > Clostridia > Oscillospirales > Acutalibacteraceae > UBA1213. The sequence continues at coordinate 2,755 of CADCPT010000077.1, read as the reverse complement.
GCGCAAAGGCCTGTCATCAGCAGACACAGCACAGCTAAGGTAATTCTTTTATACAATGCTCTTCCTCTTTTCATTTCTTTCTGAGTACCCTTATTATATAATCAACGGTTATCTTCATTCCTCCGGCATTGTTTATGTTATCACGGTTTTCGGCTCTTATCCTGCGCGAATGCGGCGTCATGTCAAGAAGCTGATGCAGTGCCTCTTCGCCGGGGGATATCTCAAAGCTTTCCTCACTGACCGAAACCGTTTCAAAGCCGTCTCCTGCCGGGGCAGGCTGCTTGTGCTGCTCAAAGACCTCATCGTAAATCAGCTGCTTCAGCTCCGTAAGATGATGTGAGCCTGCGCTTATTTCCACGAATATTCCGCCCTTTTTCAGAACGCGCAGATATTCGCTCTGATGGAAAAGCGAAAAAACAGCCGTTACGACATCAATGCTTTCGCTCTGAAGCGGAAGGTCTCCGGCGTTTGCAACTATCCACATAATGCTTTTGCTGCGCATGCAGCACATGCGCGCGCCCTCCTTGGAAATATCCGCGCCGATACAATCCGCCCCGCAAAGCCTTTCGAGCTGCCAGGTATAATAGCCCTCTCCGCAGCCTATATCGGCTATTATCGGATGGTCTGCGCCATGCCTGTTTATCATTTCCGCAGCATGCTCTGCAATAGGAAGGTAATATCCTCCGCTGAGGAAGCTCCTTCTTGCGATGAGCATTTCCTTTGCATCGCCGGGATTCTTAGACGGCATATTCTGCACCGTAAGCAGATTCAGATAACCCTGCCGGGCGACATCAAAGCTGTGTGAATTCCTGCAGCGGTAGGTTTTGCCGCAGACTGTAAGCGCCTGCCTGCACACCGGACAGGCAAGCGGAAATTCTTTCTGCAAATCCGTTCAGCTCCCGTTATTTTATTCTTATTAGTCTTCCTCCGCAGGATGAGCATCTGAATTCCGACGGGTGCTGCACAGAGCGGCAGTAGCGGTTTCGTGCATACTGCATACCGCATTTCCGGCAGGCGAGTATGTATTTTGCTTCTCTTGGCTGCAGCGGATCCAGCGAGCCCTTGATAAGCTCCAGGCTCCCTCCGCAGCGGCCGCAGCGGCACTGATCCATGTTACTGATAAGACCGCACATTCTCATGCGGTATATAAGAGCTCCGCATTTTGTGCAGCGAATTATGAATCTCGCACTGTCCTCTCTGTCGGACACTCCCATATCACCGGCGGAGCTTGTGCGGCTTATATTGTAGCCGTATAATTCATTCATACGAACGGCATAACTCCGGAACAATTCACCATGGTCAAAAGCGCCCGGGCAGGTATGGATAAGCTCATGCGCCAGCGTCTGACGGACGGAGACCTCGGGCGCGTCAAGCAGTCTGTCCGAAAGCTCTATGCGGAAGCCGTCCGCTGTCTTTCTGCAGAGACCGAACCGACACTTTGCCCTTTTGTTGACGACTACATGGGGCTCCGTCCTGTCTGATACGGGCAGACCCGCACGTTTCGCTTCACCGGTGACTATGCGCAGAAGACTGTCAAAATTATTCATTATCTTATACCGTCGGGATTTTTGCGCTGGAAATTCCATGTATCGAGACACATTTTATCCACACCGTATTCCGCATGCCAGCCGAGCCTTGTATTTGCTTTTGTGGGGTCAGCATAGAATGCCGGAAGATCTCCGGCGCGGCGGTCGCCGATAACATAATTGAGCTTTATGCCGCTCGCCTGTTCAAAGGCATTGATTATCTCAAGAACGCTGCTGCCCTTTCCGTTTCCGATGTTGTATGCTTCGATGCCGGTGGTTTTGAGTATATCGGCAACGGCGCAGAGGTGAGCCCTTGCAAGATCGACAACATGTATGTAGTCTCTTATGCAGGTGCCGTCGGGGGTGTCGTAATCTCCGCCGAAAACAGTCAGCTTTTCGAGCTTGCCTATTGCCACTCTGGAAATATACGGCATAAGGTTATTCGGTATACCGTTGGGGTCTTCGCCTATAAGTCCGCTCTCATGCGCACCTATCGGGTTGAAATATCTCAGAAGGGAAATGCTCCAGCTGTTGTCGGCCTCATAAACATCTCCGAGGATCTTTTCGATAAAATGCTTTGTTCTGCCGTAGGGGCTGCTTACATCTCCCGTAGGCATATCCTCCTTGTACGGAATGGGGTTATTGCCGTAAACGGTCGCAGAGGAGCTGAATACGATCTTTTTGCAGCCTGCCTTTTCCATGACCTCAAAAAGAACTATGCTGCCCCATATATTGTTTTCGTAGTAAAGCAGTGGAAGCTTTGTGGACTCCCCGACTGCCTTAAGTCCTGCAAAATGGATAACTGCGTCTATCTTATTTTCGGAAAATACCTTTTCAAGACCGTCTCTGTCTCTTATATCGCAGTCATATCTTCTGAGGGTCTTTCCGGTTATTTTTTCGACACGGTCGAGCACTGCAGGAACGCTGTTATAATAATTATCGACAACTACAACGTCATACCCTGCATCAAGAAGCTCAACGCAGGTATGGCTGCCTATGTAGCCTGCTCCGCCTGTTACAAGAATCGTCATACTTATCGTCTCCCTGGTTCTTTATAGATAATTAGATTATAGAATAAACCAAAGATAATGTCAACGATTAATAATTTATCTCTTACGGCAAGCGCTTCTGCCGCCCGACCGTTGCTGCGCAACGACCGGGCTGTTTTAAGACTTGTTTTTTCAGATGTGCCGCGAGCAAAGCTCGCGGCACATCTGAAAAAACACTAT
>CADCPT010000076.1 GCA_902803385.1 uncultured Ruminococcus sp. | reverse complement strand
TTCCGGTTGCTGATTCAGAGCGAACGAAGTGAGCGACAGCGCGATCTGACACCGGCGGCACGCCGGCGCCGCAGGGTAGGCGCACTCGGATCTGACAATCCCGGTCTTGCAGTTTTTTGTCGTTTGTGGTAGAATAAAGAGGATTTTATATGTAATGGTGATGATTATGCAGATCGCAATATTTACAGAGGTCATGTCGCCCTATGTCAGCGGCATTTCCAGCTATGTCGAGGTTCTTCGCAAGGGTCTTACGGAGCTTGGTCATGGCGTTGTAATAGTTACCTCCTCTGTGCATGTTACCAAAACAGTTATGAAAAAAGGCGTTATACGCTGCCCTGCCAAGAAATCCCCGAATAAATACGGCTATGAGTGTAAGGATGTGCGCGACGAGAGTGTTATGCGGCTTCTGCAGGAATTCAGACCCGACATCGTTCATATACAGACGGATACAAGAATTGGCTATCTCGGACTGCATGCTGCCGACAGGTTCCGCTGTCCCGTTGTATTTACCGTTCACGACTATTATCTCGACCGCTTTGCAAGCGACAGATCAAAGCTTGTGTGGCAGTTCAAAACGTATTTTGAAAAAAAGCATTTCTGCGATATGTTGGACAATGCAGAAATAATAACATCGTCGAACAGTCGTGCGTCTGAATTTGTAAAGGACGCCGGCCGTGAACGAACAGTGATCCTTATCCCTAACGGAACGGATAAAAGCCGTTTTGATTACAGAAAAAGCGGTGAAGAGGCTGTATCAAAGATCAGAAAAAGCATGGGTCTGCCTAAAAATGCGTTGGTTGCCGTTTTTGCCGGAGACCTCAGCGTTGACAAGAACCTTGAATTTGTTCTTTCGGCTTTTTCTTCAAAGCTCAGTCCGACGGATCCGATACATCTGCTTATAGTCGGCGGAGGAACGGAGCTTGAACACCTTAAAAGCCTCAGCAAAAAGCTGAAAATATCGGACAGAGTGCACTTTGCGGGCGTAGTGGCTCACAGCATAATGCCGCAGATATATTCGGCCTGTGATGTTTACGTATGCTCCTCGGAGGACGGTCTTATGTCGATGTCTTTTGTTGAAGCAATGGCATGCGGACTGCCGGTGCTTGTGCGCGAAAATGAGGACAGGCATATCAGCAGTATGATAGACCACGGGGTTAACGGGTTTATTTACCGCTCCAGAATCGATTTTGCAAAATATCTGCGTGATGTTGAAGCGCTTCCGGCAGACAAAAAAGCCAAAATGCGTTTTATCGTGAGAAACAGCATGAAAAGGACGGATGCATTGAACATGGCTCGAAGCACTGAAAATGCATATCTTCAGGCTCAGAAGGCATTCAGGCTCAGCACGGAATTATAAGCATTTTTTCAGCCGTGCCGGGCTATTAATAATTTGTTTTTTCAGCAACGTGCGCCTTCCCTGCGGCGCACTTTTGTTATAGTGTTTTTTCAGAGGTGCTGCGAGCGAAGTTCGCAGCACCTCTGAAAAAAACAAGCTTTAAATAGTCCGGTCGTGTCGAAAACAGCGGTCTGGCACAATGGGCGCAATCGTAACACAGAGTATTCTGGGCCGCCGCTCTGATCATGATTTTTTAGCATAAAAATACAAAATAACTCTTTAAAAATAATAATAAATAGGTTATAATGGATGTAATATATTTTTGAGAGCAGGTGTATTGTTTATGGAACAGAAGTTTTCAGTCAGCCTGGATAAGATCATAAAGGAGCTTTCGCTGGACGTTGCATATATGCCTAATGATCCGGATACCATACATATCTATTCAAAGGATATCACCAGACCGGGTCTTGAGCTTACCGGGTTTCTGGACTTTTTCGATAATTCCCGTATAATCCTTTTCGGTAATACAGAGAACAGCTATCTTAACCGCTTCAGCTCCGAGCAGAGATTCTATGTTATAGACAGGGTGCTGGCGCTCGGACCGCCTGCTATAATCGTAACAAGGAATATCATTCCGTATGCCGAGCTTATGTCGGCGGCAGAAAAATACAAGATCCCGGTACTCAGGACAGCTGAACCGACATCCGCTCTTTCGGCTGCCCTCGTTACCTATACAAATGTCGAGCTTGCACCGAGAGTTACGCGCCACGGCGTTCTTGTTGAAGTATACGGTGAAGGGCTTCTTATCGTGGGCGACAGCGGCGTCGGTAAGAGCGAAACTGCCATAGAGCTTATCAAGCGCGGCCATCGTCTTATCGCGGATGATGCCGTGGAGATAAGGAAAATATCCAATACATCGCTTATCGGTTCGGCCCCGGAAAACATCCGCCATTTTATAGAGCTTCGCGGTATAGGTATTATCAATGCCAGAAGGATATTCGGTATGGGCTCAGTCAAGCTTTCTGAGAAAATAGATATTGTCATTAACCTTGAACAATGGGACAACAAGAAGGTCTACGACAGAATGGGTATGACCAGCGAAATGACTGAGATACTCGGCAATCAGGTGCCGATAGTTACAATACCTGTTAAACCCGGTCGTAACCTTGCTGTTATCATTGAGGTAGCGGCAATGAACAACCGTCAGCGCAAGATGGGCTACAATGCCGCAAGAGAGCTTTTTGCTGCCCTGGGTCTTGAATATCCCGAAGAAGAGGGCGGAGACGTAAAGACCATCGAATTCTGACCGTCCGAATGACTTTCAAGGAGTGTTGTATTATGCTGGATCAGGAACTTTTAAACTATATTTCCGTTCAGGACGCAGATGTTTTTCCGGACGAACCGATGTCTCAGCACACAAGCTTCCGCATCGGCGGCGCTGCGGACTGCTTCTGCGAGGTAAAGAATATCAAGGCGCTAAAAAACATCATAGATGCATGCAGGGAATACAATGTACCGTGGTATGTAATAGGTCTCGGTTCAAACCTGCTTGTAAGCGACGATGGTATCAGGGGTGTTGTTATAAAGCTCGGCGGAGATTTCAATGAAATAGAAACAGTCGGTGAAAACTGCATACGCTGCGGAGCCGGGGTCAGCCTTGCCGGGGTGTGCGTTTATGCAAGAAACAACAGCCTCGGCGGCGCTGAATTCGCCTGGGGCATACCCGGCTCTGTCGGCGGAGCTGTATATATGAACGCTGGAGCATACGGCGGAGAGATAAAGGATATCGTTATCAGCTCAAGATATCTTGATGAAGAAGGCAATGTGTGTGAGCTGACAGGCAAAGCTCAGGATTTTTCATATCGTCACAGTGCCTACTGCGGAAGAAACGTGGTCATTCTTGATGCTGTATTTGAGCTTTATCCCAAGAACAAGAACGAGATACTGTTTCTTATGCAGGACACTATGGAGAAGCGCAGAAAAAAACAGCCTCTTAACCGCCCGAGTGCAGGAAGCGTTTTCAAGAGACCGGAGGGCTATTATGCCGCCGCTCTTATTGAGCAGTGCGGTCTCAAGGGCGTATCCGTCGGTGACGCTCAGGTCAGCGAAAAGCATTCGGGCTTTATCGTAAACAACGGAAAAGCAAGTGCAAAGGACGTTAAGGAGCTGATCGAAAAGGTCCGGTCCGTTGTTCGCAGTAAGACCGGAGTCGAGCTTGAATGTGAGATCAGGTTTATGTAAAAATGCTTATCTAAGAAAAAAGCGGGGAAGAAAATGGAGTTTATCATTATAACGGGATTGTCGGGCGCCGGAAAATCCGTTGCTATGAAAAATATGGAGGATATCGGCTATTACTGCGTCGATAACCTGCCTCCGATGCTTGTCCCGACATTCTATGAGCTTTGCGAAAAATCGAGCGACGAAAGAATGAAAAAAATTGCAGTTGCAACAGACAGCCGCGCCGGAAAGGTTTTTGACGACCTTTTTGCTTCGCTTGACAAGCTCAGGGCAAGTGATAAAAAATACAAGATACTTTTCCTTGACGCGAGGGACGACGTTCTTCTCCGTCGGTTCAAGGAGACAAGAAGAAAGCATCCGCTCAGCGAAAACTCTGCTTCAACAGAGGATGCCGTGCATTTTGAAAGGGAGCTTATGATGCCCGTCAAGGCGAGGGCTGATTATGTTATCGACACAACGCTTCTTGCGCCCACTCAGCTGAAGGAGAGGATTTCTTCGCTGTTTCTCGGAAATATCGCATTGGGTCTGACGGTAACATGTATGTCCTTCGGCTTTAAATACGGGCTTCCGGCTGAATCCGATCTTGTGTTTGATGTAAGATGCCTTCCGAATCCGTTCTATGTTCCCGAGCTTAAACAGCACACAGGGCTTGAAGCCTGCGTATTTGATTACGTTATGCAGTTTGATCAGTCAAAAGGCTATGCAGAAAGAATGCTTGAGCTGGTGGATTACACCCTTCCTCTTTATCAGACGGAGGGCAAAAGCCAGCTTGTTATCGCCATAGGCTGTACCGGAGGGAAACACCGGTCTGTTACTCTTACAAGGGTGCTGTATCAGCACATTCTTGAAAAGGGACAGCGCACTATTGTACACCACAGGGATATTGATAAGCACTGAGGGTGAGGCAGATGTCGTTTTCAAAGGATACCAAGGCAGAGCTTGCCTCTGCCGAGCTTTCCCGAAAGGGAGAGGAGCCTCTTCTGTACGGGATGCTTCTGTTTTCAAGAAAATTCACTCCGAAGGAGATATCCGTAAAAACCGAAAGCCGTGCGGTCGCTTCGGTCTATTCTCAGACGCTGTCCTCCGTTACGTCTGCCATAGTTGAGGTCACCACAAATCTGAGCAGGAAAAACGAGGATGAAAGCCTTTATACTCTGCGCGTCCCCGACGCGAAGGATTGCCTTGCGATATTCGACCGCTTCGGACATATGCAGAGCGATCTCAATCTTCGTATAAACCGTGCAAACATTGAGGATGAGGAAAGCCTTGCATATTTTCTGCGCGGAGTTTTTCTCGTCTGCGGAAGTGTCAGCTCTCCCGAAAAGGATTATCATCTGGAATTTGTCGTTCCGTTTACAAAGCTTGCCGAGGATCTTGCAAGGATAATAGGGGAGGTCGAGGTGCTTTCCGTAAAGCCGAGCATTGTTCGAAGAAAGGGCAACTGCGTTGTATACATAAAGGGAAGCGACAGCATTGCAGATGTGCTTGCATATATCGGTGCACCGATGGCATCTCTTGATGTTGTACAGCAGAAGATATACCGCTCTGTAAGGAACAAGGTCAACCGGAAGATCAATTCCGAAACTGCAAACAGCAACAAGACCGCTGCCGCGTCTGCAAGACAGCTCAGAGCTATAGAGCTTATCGAAAAAAGGCGCGGTCTGAGCTGTCTGTCTGATGATCTCCGGGAGCTTGCACAGCTGCGGCTCGAAAATCCAGAATACAACCTGCGTGAGCTTGGGGAGGCTCTTTCCTCGCCGATAAGCCGCTCCGGTGTTAACCACCGTCTTCAGAGGATAATGGAGATAGCAGACGAAATAGGAAACGATGAGTAATTGATTTGTTTTTTCAGAGGTGACTGTCTTAGAATAAAAGTATTGATGGAAACCCTTTTAATGCTCTATGCTTTTGTGCGCCAAAAGGAAGTGACCTTGGGGTGCGCCTACCCTGCGGCGCACTTTTTATAGTGTTTTTTCAGGGGTGCCGGGTGCGAAGCGCCCGGCACCCCTGAAAAAACAAATCTTTAGCCGCCCGCTCGCGCCGAAGGCACGGTCGGGCGTGATACTTTTATAGAAAAAATAAAAGCTGCCGGACGGTGAACCATCCGGCAGTCTTTGGTTTTAATATCAGTCGCTTGTGTAGGGGAGAAGTGAAAGATATCTTGCGCGCTTGATAGCAACGGTAAGCTCACGCTGGTGACGTGCGCAGGTACCTGTTACTCTGCGGGGAAGAATTTTCGCTCTCTCTGAAATAAAGCGGCGAAGTCTTGAAATATCCTTGTAATCGATAACATCGACCTTGTCTACGCAGAATGCGCAGACCTTTTTACGACCCTTGCGGCCGCCTCTGCGGTTATCTCTTTCGATCTTTTCAGCCATCGAGGTTTCCTCCTTGTCTTTTAATTAAAAGGGCAGGTCATCATCTGTCGGCATATCGACAAAATCACCGTCATCTCCGCTGCTGTAAGAAGCCGGAGCGCTCTGCTCCTGACGGGATGGGGTCTGCCTGTTGTAGTTGTTGCTGTAGCTGCTGCCGCCGTCGTATGACGACGAGCCGCCTTTTGATTCACAGAAATCCACATTGTCAGCCCATACCTCAAAGGTATAGCGCTTGTTTCCGTCCCTGTCTGTGTAGGAACCGGTGCGGATAGAACCTGTGATCGCGATCCGCTGACCCTTGGAAAAATACTTACAGATCATTTCAGCTCTCTGATTCCAGGCAACTATGTTTATGAAATCAGCCTGCTTTTCGTCGCCTGCCTTGACTCTTCTGTCAACAGCGATCGAAAATCTGGTCGTGGCTGCTCCGGACGGAGTATGCCTTAATTCCGGATCTGCGGTCAGTCTGCCTAATAAAGAAACATTATTCATTATACTGCCTCCTTATCAAGCTTCTTTCTTGATGATCATAGAACGGAGAACGCCGTCTGTGATCTTTGTGATTCTGTCAAGCTCAGCCGGGAACTCAGCTTCGGACTTGAAGTTGAAGAGAACATAGTAAGCGTCTGTTTCCTTATTGATGGGATAAGCAAGCTTTCTTTTGCCCCACTCATCGACGCTTTCCATTGTTGCGTTCTTTTCGATAAGCTCCTTGAACTTCTTAACAGTTTCAGCAACAGCCTCTTCGCCTGCCTTTAAGGAAATAACGATTACGGCCTCATAAGAATTGATAACTGTCATTTTCTGCACCTCCTTCTGGACTTTTGGCTCCCTTTGGGGAGCAAGGATATGCTAACGCATAACAGGTGTATTATATCATTGACAATAAAAAAAGTCAAGCAATTTTTCGGCCTTATCTTAGCTCTATACGTATTCTTACGTATTTTTTGTCGGTGCGCCTACCCTGCGG
>CADCPT010000075.1 GCA_902803385.1 uncultured Ruminococcus sp. | reverse complement strand
TTCAAGCGCCGAAGCCTTTTTTTTGAAAATTTGTATTCCGGATGCCGTCTGCATTGCATATTCATAAGGCTTTCCTGTATATTGTTTTTATCTTAATGGTAATTATGCATATCAGGAATAAAAAAGCTGTTTTTGCAGAAACTGTATCTGAGGTGAAAAAACCATGAAACAGCTTATTGGCTTTACAGGAAGCTTCGTGCTTTTGTGTATGCTTTTTTCTTCACTTATACTGCCTTCATTCACAAGAGCAGCAACAAAAAACACTGATGATAACATAGCTGTTGCTGTCGATCAGGCCGCACCGGCTGATGCTCCGAAGTTTATTCTTTCAGGCAGTGAAGGAAGGGTCGCGGCGTTCCGTTTCGGCGAGGACGAACCCTTTTTTGTCAGCGATACAAGAATAGCCGATCTGCCAAAAGAGGACGCATTGCGTCTCAGCCAGGGAATACCTGTTTCGACCAGGCAGCAGCTTGGAAAACTGATAGAGGATCTTTGCAGCTGAAAACGGTGAAACAACAGATTTCATCGGTTGCACAACAATTTTCACCATTGTTATGATAAATGTGAATTATTCGCGATAAGAAAAATGAAAGTGATAAAAATTCGTATGATTGCACAAAAATAATTCATATAAAGCAATATAGAGTCGTCTATTTACAACATTTTTGTACCCTTGTTTGTATAATAATGTCTAATATCGTACAAAAAAATAACTGTTCTCGAAATCACAATCATACAATAGTTGAATTATCTTCTCAATGACCAAAAATAATACGTGACTATTTTTGAAAAATGTTATATAATATAGTTACCGGGAAGATAATAAAGAAGGGGGCATTGAAGTGTACAGCATGATTTCTTATTGGCTGAAGTATTACAGACATGAATGCGGTCTTACTCAGCAGCAGGTCGCGGACAGGCTTAAAATCGAGCGTTCTACCTACACCTACTATGAAACAGGCAAAACAAAGCCTGATATCAACACTCTTATCAAGATCGCCAAGGTGTTCGATATCAGCTATACTCAGCTTCTCAAGGGTGTTGAGGATGAAATGGAAGCTGCAGTTGCGGACATTCATTCCGGCCCCGCAGATGATGATTCGATGAAATACCGCACCCACGCTACCACAAAATATGAGGTCGAGCTTCTCTTCCTTGTACGTAATCTTTCTCCTAAGCAGAGGAGAGAGGTAGCAAATCTTGCAAAGAAGCTTGTTGCCGAGACGGAATCAAACAGATGACAACTGATCGAGGTTAATTATTATGCTTGTTCCTTATTTTTATAAGAGGAAAAGGAAGGCAGAGAAGAAAAAAGCAATAATATGAGGGGTTGTGAGAATAATATTTCACAACCCCTTCTTTTTCAGAGTTTTGCATTGCAGCTGAAGCTTTGCCTTTATATCGTGCGCCGCAAGGTTGGTGCACTTTTTATAGTTTAGCTAAAGAGGGTGTGAAATAATACATGGCTCCTTCGTTATAACAGCGTGCGCCTACCCTGCGGCGCACTTGGATATAGTTTTTCTATTGCAATGATGCTTTTTTACTTTATTGTGTGCTATCTCAAAGTAGTGATCAGACTGTAAGCCATATTTTATCGGATATTCAGATGATTCAGAGGCTGATAAAAAAGAAAATGGTTTTTTCACACCCCATTTAGAATAAAGGTTAAGTCTGATCAGATCATCATTTCTCTGTGAAGCGGTGCTTTCCGCTGAGGTCTGCTATCTGAATACATCCGGTCGTGCAGTTTTTAGCGCATACGCCGAAGTCCTCGCAGTCCGGGCATTTGTCGTAATCTATAACAGCCACATTGTCAATGACCTTGATAGCGCCTGCCGGGCAAACCTTTTCACATTTCTTGCAGCCGATACAGCCATTGCTGCAGACCTTTCTCGTCTGAGCGCCCTTGTCCTTGTTGCTGCAGGTAACAACTGCCTTTTCAACATCGGAAACAAGGGATATTATCTTCTGAGGACAGGTCTTTGTACAGATACCGCAGCCGATACATTCGCTTCTGTCTACATGAGCGATGCCGTCCCTTAGGTATATCGCCTTCTGCGGACAGGCTGCAGCGCAGTCGCCGAAGCCGAGACAGCCGTATGTGCAGCTTCCCTTTCCTCCGAAAAGGAGCTTGGCTGCTTCACAGGAGCTGATACCCTCATAGCGAACCTTATCCTGTGTTTTATTGCAGTCTCCTGCGCAGTGGATAACAGCGACCTGCTCAACTACATCCTCAAATTCAACGCCAAGAACCTCGCTGAGCTTTTTTGAAACAGAATCCGCACCCGGAACACAAAGGTTCGTGGGAGTGCCGGGGGTTTCGCAAAGCGCCTTTGCGTATCCGTCACAGCCTGCAAAGCCGCATGCACCGCAGTTGGCTCCGGGAAGACATTCCCTTACGACAGGAAAACGCTCGTCCTCCTTTACAGCCATAAACTTGGAGGCAATGACCAGAACAACAGCACATATCACGCCTATTATAACAACAGGGATAACGGCAGTTAAAATAGCTTCCATTCCACTACACCTCCGTTACGCAAACAGGTTTTCGATAATTCCGCCGAAGCCCAGGAAGGACAGGGAGGTTATCGCTGCCGCTGTAAGAGTTATCGGCAGACCCTTGAAGCTTTCGGGAACATCGTTGCCCTCGATAGCGGAGCGAACACCCGAAAACATTACCATAGCCAGGAAGAAGCCGAGGCCGCTGCCGAGAGAATTCACCATTGACTCTGCAAAGCCCCACCAGAATGTAGTTGCTTCGTTTACGGGGTAATCCTGAACATTGAGGATAGTAACGCCGAGAACGGCACAGTTTGTTGTGATGAGCGGCAGATAAACGCCCAGCGATTTATGAAGCGACGGAACGTATCTTTTAAGAACGATCTCAACAAGCTGTACAAGAGCGGCTATTACAAGAATGAATACTATAGTCTGAAGATATCCTAAATTCAGGGGATCAAGCAGGAATACCTGTATCGGATAGGTAACGGCCGTAGCAATGAGCATTACAAAGATGACCGCAAGGCTCATACCCGTGGCGCTGTCCAGCTTTTTTGAAACGCCGAGGAAGGGACATATACCAAGGAAACGGGAAAGAACGTAGTTATTGATAAATACCGCAGAAAGCAGTATGATGATAAGCTTTGTCATTTTGCCGCCTCCTCCTTCTTCTCTTCACAGCTGCCGCCGCAGCTTTCTGCGCTCGGACAGCCCTCGCAGCCGAAATCCTTCTTTTTGGGCTTATGCTTGCCGAATTTATTCACGCAGGCAATAAGCAGACCGAATACAAAGAATCCGCCCGGAGCCATTGTAAGAATCGAGATATGGTTCTCATAAAGTACGGGTATCGGGAAGCCTGCAAAAGTTCCGGCGCCGAAGGTCTCACGGATAGATGCCATAAGGAAGAGCGCAAGCGTAAAGCCAAGACCCATTCCGAGACCGTCTATTGCGGAATCGAATACCTTATTCTTGTTTGCAAACATCTCAGCTCTGCCGAGTATGATACAGTTAACAACAATGAGCGGCAGATAAATGCCCAATGCCGAATCAAGCGCCGGAGCAAATGCCTTTACAAGCATCTGTACCATTGTAACAAAGCCTGCAATAAGAACGATATAGCAGGGTATGCGCACCTTGTCGGGAATCACCTTTCTGAGCGCGGATATTACCACGTTTGAGCAAAGAAGGACTACCGTTGCGGCAGCGCCCATACCGATCGCATTGATAACGCTTGTGGAGGTCGCAAGGGTCGGGCATGTTCCGAGAACAAGAACAAGCACCGGGTTTTCTTTTATTAGACCCTTGGTGAAGTTTTTAAGCTGATTCATGCCTTCGCCCCCTCCTTCAAGATATCGTATGCTTCAAATACTGTGCCGATAGCCTTTTTGTAGGCCTTTGAAGATATCGTAGCGCCTGTGACGCCGTCGACATCACTGTAATCATCCTTTGTTTTTCCCTTGTAGTTATCGCGGTAGCCCGTGGCATTATCTACAACCTTTGAGCCGATACCGCTTGTCTCGCTGTGGGAAAGGGTCTTTACAGCCTCTATCGAGCCGTCAGGACGTATGCCGCAGATAAGCTCTATATCTCCGCCGTAGCCCTTTGACTTTACCATAATGACGAAGCCGGAATTATCGGAGCCTTCATAGGCAGCAGTAACGCCCTCGGGAAGCTTGACATCGGTTATCTCTCTGAAATCCTTTGCTTCGGAAAGTACCTCGCTTCTTGCCTCTGCGGCTGCCTTTTCGGCGGCGGCGGTTATTATCGGGGAAGTGATGATATTTACCCATGCAAGAAGCGCTGTGACCACAAGACATATAACGCCGAGAACGGCGATGGGCTTTATGATATCCTTCATTTCCTGACACCTCCCACCAGAGGCTTGTTAGCCGTAAGCTTTGAGATATATGGTGTAAGAAGATTCATAATGAGGATAGAGAAGGAAACGCCCTCCGGGAGATTGCCCCAGAAACGAATAAGAACGGTGATGATTCCGCAGCCTACGCCGAAAACGAGCTTGCCCCATTTTGTCGGGGGAGTTGTTGCGTAGTCGGTGGCCATAAAGAAGGCGCCGAGCATAAGTCCGCCTGAAAGTATCTGATACAAAGCGTCCTTTCCGCAGACAAGCGAAAGAAGAGCGACTGTTGCGATAAAGGCTACAGGCGTGTGCCAGCTGATAACACCTCTTACAAGCAGATAAAGGCCGCCGAGGATTATTGCGGCAGCGCATGTCTCACCGAGACAGCCTGCATGTCTGCCGAGAAACAGGTCAAGATAAGAGGGCATCATCGAGGTCGTGCCCTTTGCTGCGGCAACAAGAGGAGTTGCAGATGAAACAGCGTCGGGCGTTTTGGCAGTTCCTGAATATACCCAGTTAGTCATTGCCCCGGAAAATGCCGTCATCATTATTATTCTTGCAGTGATCGCAGGGTTGGCAAAATTCTGACCTATACCTCCGAAAAGCTGCTTTACGACAACTATGGCAACTAACGAGCCAATAACAGCCATCCATATCGGAATGGAAACAGGCAGGTTATACGCAAGCAGCAGTCCGGTAACAACTGCCGAAAGGTCGAAAACGGTGTTTTCACGCTTGCATATCTTTTCAAATATCAATTCGGAAGCAACGCAGGTCGCAACACATACACCGATAACGAGCAGGCTTCTGAGACCGAAAACAATAACGGAAGCTATGCCTGCCGGAATAAGAGCGATGATAACGTCCAGCATTATTTTCTGTGTTGTCCTTTTGCCCGAAAAATGCGGTGAAACGGTAGATATGAGCTTTTTCTCCATTATTTAGCGCCCTCCTTTGCCGCTTCTGCCTTTTTGGCGATGAGATAGCCTCTCAGCCTTGCCTTTGCAAGCTTATTTGTCTGAACGAGAGGCCTGTTTGCCGGGCATACATAGCTGCAGCAGCCGCATTCCATACAAAGATCAACGCAGAGCTTTTCAAGAGATCCATTGTCATTGAGCTTATACGCCCTGGCTATTGCCCTTGGGTCGAGACGGAACGGGCAGTGATTCGTACACTGACCGCAGCCTATGCAGGCCGTAGTTTTCGGCGGCTTTGCTTCCTTTTCGTCCATTGCGATAATGGCATTCGTATTCTTGAGCACCGGCTCAGAAAGTGACGGAACGGCAATTCCCATCATAGGACCGCCGTACAGCACCTTGGCAGGCTCGCTTTTACAGCCTCCGGCCGCTTCAAGCAGGAATTCTATCGGCGTGCCTATGGGCGCAATAACGTTTTTCGGCTCCTTAACGGCAGAACCGTCCACTGTTATGCACTTTTCAACAAGCGGCATACCTGTTTCAAGATAGTCCGCAATAAAGGCAAGCGTAGTAACGTTGATAACGATGGCACCGACGTCTATCGGCAGCGCGCCCTTCGGAACGATACGTCCCATGGTATTGAATATCAGCACCTTTTCGCCGCCCTGCGGATAAATAGACGGCAGGACCTTTACCTCTACCCCATCTGACTTAGCGGCAAGCTCCTTCATAAATGCAGCGGACTTCGGCTTGTTGCTTTCGATACCGATGATGAAGCGCTTGACCTTCAGGTACTTTCTGAGCGCTTCTATGCCCTTGAACACGGAATCGCCACGATCGAGCATGGTCCTTGTATCTGATGTGATATAAGGCTCACACTCAGCAGCATTTATGACCACTGCTTCGATCTTTGAAAGATCCTTGACGCTGAGCTTTACAAAGCTCGGGAAGCCTGCACCTCCCAGACCTACTACGCCGCTTTTCTTTACTGCGGCAACAAAGCTTTCAAAATCCTTGACCTCAGGCTTCACAACCTCATCCGAAACGGTCTGCTTGCCGTCCGCAGTGATAACGACATTGACGATCTTTGCGCCGTTTGAGCCTATTCTTTCCTCAACGGCCTTGATCTTTCCGGAAACGCTGGAATGGATATTCGACGAAACAAAGCCGTCTGCTTCGCCGATAAGCTGACCTACCCTGACCTCGTCGCCTTTTTGGACGACAGCCTTTGCCGGCTTTCCGATATGCATAGACATCGGAATACTCACCTCAGGCGGCAGGGCGATCCGCACGGGAGGGCATTCCGCAGTGTTTTTCTTATGCGGCACCTTTATGCCATGCAGTTTCATACTCTTTCCTCCGATCACTTATTCCTTATGATCCAAATGACAGTCTCAAAACGACTGCCCCTACAAATATACGCTAAGCGCGCATATTACATTATACTACAACTTACGACATTTACCAATACATTTTTCGCATAAAACTTTTGTAACATTAAGGTAAAATTTTGAAAAAACGACCATTTAAGCGACCGGCTGAACCTCATCCGTCACGGCTGCGCCGTGCCACCAGCTTTGCATAAGTTCCGCCAACCAATCGTGCTGCGACTTCGGCACGACCCGGCTATTATTATTTAGTTTTTTCAGAGGTGCCGCCACTGAAACTATGATTTTCCCTACGTTCGCCTACCCTGCGGCGCACTCATTTAAACAGTGTTTTTTCGCTAATCCACCGCCGGACCGCGCCTTCGGCACGACCCGGCTATTATTATTTAGTTTTTTCAGAGGTACCAGGCGCTTCGCGCCTGGTACCTCTGAAAAAACACTCTTTATGTGAGTGC
>CADCPT010000074.1 GCA_902803385.1 uncultured Ruminococcus sp. | reverse complement strand
GACCGACTTCAAGACTCAAGGAATAATTTGAGATTGAAACGGATGTTACTTCAACAACAGGCTCTTTTACTGTTACTATAACAGATGCGCTCTTGTCGTTTGAGGATTTTGCCTTGATAACTGCCCTGCCGACTGATCCGTCTGTGATTGTGCCGTTTGAAACAGTAGCAACATCGGTATTTGAAGAAGACCATGTTATCGTCTTGTCAGTTGCATCCGAGGGGGCAACTGTTGCCGTAACTGTTGCTGTCTGACCTACTTCAAGGGTCATTGATGATGTCGAAAGCGAAACGGAGGTAACCTCAACAAAAGGTCCTGTTTCGGCAGGAAGCGTTTTGATCTGTCTTACCGTACCCGTCACATTGGGGTTTGAGGCAAAAACACCGTAAAGCTTTGAATCTCTGATATACAGTCCGTAGATCTTGTTGGTGTAGCTGTTTGAATAAACCAGGCTCGTTGCCCCTGTGGCTACATCGTAGCTGTAGATCGCATCGGGAGTGTTGTAATAAAGCAGTCCGTTATTCTGTGCAAGTCCCGAATAAAGCCCGGTGTAATATGAGCCGGAGCTTCCTGAAGCATACCACTTGTCTGTGATAGCTTTAAGCGTTGTGCTCGTATTGGCGGAATAATCATACTTTACGATACCGCTGCTGCTTATTGCATATACATACGTATCATCCGGATCGATCTTGCAGAGCTTTGACCGGAAGCTGTGGTAAGCAGCACTGTCGTATTTCGTGCTTGTAGCGGAATGAACCGTACTATATCCGGTATGTGCCTCTTTTCCGTCTATTGACTGACCGATCTTGTTGCTGCTGAGAAGGAAAAATGTATGTGATACTCTTCCGGGTCTGTCGACCAGCGGGTCGTCCCAGGTGGTATCTACATGATAGTATTTGCCGTCGATCTTAGCGAGCACCCATTCATGATTCATATCATCCGAAGAGACTATCTCCGAATACATTCCCAGCTGAGCAAGAAGATATGCGTATACTCTTGAATAGTTTTCGCATACGCCTGTCTTGTCTATCATGAAGGTATGGTTGTTGTTTTCGTAATTTACATTGTCATAGGCTGCGTCAAGCACTATCTCATCATGGATCGTTACGGCGCGGGAGAAATCATCGCCGCATCTTGAAAGCTTTCCGCTTGCAAGCGCAAGGTAATGGTCAGCCTCATTGTAAAACTCAGTGAGAGCGCTCTGCGACTCCGTCTTGGTCATGTTGTACTGCGGACACAGATCAGTGATATAATTCGAATCCCGGTACCATGAGAGTTCCCGGTCAACATAGAACAGCTCCGGACGTGTTGCAAGCACTGCAAAATATATTCCGGATAATGTTGTCTGAGCTTCACCCCTCGGGATCTTAAACGAAGAAATATCGATCGAGTCGCTGTGTGAATAAAGACCATCGCTTATTGTATTGACAAGGTCCTTATAATCCTGCAGCCTGCAGCTGCTGCTGACATACTTATCAATATATCCGTACCCGGTCTGCGTCGCCGCCGAAACAGACGCGGCAAGCATTGACAGCGAAAGAGCGCCTGTCAACCCAAAAGCGAGAAGCGATCTTAAAATTTTTCCTTTTGCCATTGATCATCGACCTCCTGAAAAGTATTCTTTCTCCCCTTTGATACTTATTTTATTACATTATGATCAAATAAGCAAGATAAAATCTTCATTTTGTATAAAATTAATAATGTATTTGATAACTTTTTATATAAGATCACTATCAGGTGATTCTTTGGCAGCAAAAAGTCTGTAGAGCCTCACAGATCGATAACTTTTCCGGCTGCACTTCCCGGCCCGACCGCTGCTGCGCAACGACCGGGCTGCTAAAAATTTGTTTTTTCAGAGGTGGCGCGAGCAAAGCTCGCGCCACCTCTGAAAAAACACTGTTAGTATTGAGCACAGGGCATATCGGCGGCAAAGCCGCCGATATGCCCTGATAAGTATTATTTATTTCAGCTCCGCAAGGTAAGCGCAAAGCTCCGGATTTCTCATCAGCGCCGGCCCTATAAGGTGGGTGCAGAAAAGATCGTTCAGCCTTACGCCCTCGCCGGTATCGCCCGGGAAGTTTCCGAGTCCTTCGATGACAGAAAACAGTGGCTTTTCAATGCCGCGTATCTCGCTGCATTTGTTTATGAAGCCGATAAGCTCGTTTTCGAGAAAATCAGCCTTGAACCTTGCGTCTCCGGTCTCTCTCGTTTTGTTCTGTTCTGTCGTTTCAAAGCCGAAAAAGCCCAGTCCCTCATATGTCTTTCCTGAGGCGTCGGTTATCGTTTTACCCAGTATCTCAAATGAATTCCCGGTAAAAAGCGCAGGCTTTCCGGAGTTTACATAATCAAGAAGCTCCTGCTTTTTGGGGCGCATATCCTCAAGGATCACCTTCTGGTTTCTTTCCGTTCCCGAGCCTATGTAGATGAAATCGTAATCAGAAAAGGAATACTCATCTCCGAAGGTCTTCTTGACGATCTCACATTCCTTTCCGTTTTTTATCGCTGCGTCCCTCAGAGCAAGCGTATTGGCGTATTCACCGTAAAGATTCATAAAATCGTAGTACAGATGCAGTATCTTCATATCAGTTCACCTTTGCAAGAAATTTACCCTTGTCGGAAAAGCATGTGATTGTGTAAATGTATTCGCTCCTGTCGCTGTTCAGAAAGTCAACTGCCTCGTTTATGTCGGTAAAGCTGACGATCTTTTCCTGCGGTATGCCCGTGTATGAAAAACGCTGCACAAGCTCAGGGGCAAACTTTCCCGCAAGGACGATCTGATGTACATTTTCGCTTTGCAGCATCTCAAAATCAATATCCCATATCCACGAGATATCGCCCGTCTGATATTTTCTGCTTATGGCGTCGATTATTATCATTACATCGCAGCCTTCCTTGTATGCAGCGGCAACTCTTATGCTCTGGTCATAGGAAATGCTGTTTTCGTGCTTTGACGTGAGAAGCGTACCCTTTCTGCTGCCGACGGAGAAGGTCATGACCCTGCCGTTTTTCATAACGTAATCGTTCATATAACCTGCAATGTCGCTTCCGTCTATTCCGATCATTCTTGAGACCGTATATGCTGCAAGGATGTTGTAGATGTTATAAAGCGACTTCAGCGCAAGTGAGATAGTATAGCTGCCGTCTATTTCCATTTCGCCCTTGTCGAGATCCACAGCGGTTATTCTGTAATCAGGCTCTGTGCGCTTATATCCGCAGCAGGTGCAGGCATAATGACCTATATGATTATAATGATATGTAGAATACTCCATCGGCTTCTTGCAGACGGGGCAGTATTTTCCGTCGTTGTATACGCTTACAAGCGTTTCCGTATCCGAGGAAAGCTTGTCCGCGCCGAAGCGTATGACCTTATCCCTGTCCTTTCCGAAGCAGGAGATAAGCGGATCGTCGGCATTGAGAATAAGAACCGTCTCGTCGTAGATGCTGTCTGCAAGTGCGTCATAGACCCATTCCGGATGGCCGTTTCTTGTAAGCTGGTCGCGGTAGAGATTGGTCATAACATAATGGGTGGGCTTTATGTAGCGGAAGGTGTAACGCGCAAAGCGTTCGTCGCTTTCTATCAGAAGAACATCGCATTTCACCTTTCCGGAAAGCGTGGAGCTTCCGAGCACGAGGGTGGTTACTCCCTCTATCTGATTGGAGCCCTCGCGGTTCCAGGCGACCTTTTTTCCGCTGCTCTGCAGTATATGAGCTATCATTTCGACGGTCGAGGTCTTGCCGTTGCTGCCCGTTACGGCAACTATGTATTCCGGCAGCTCGATACGGCTCAGGATATCGGGGCAAAGCTTCAGTGCGATCTGACCGGGAAAGCTGCTGCCCTTTCCGATAAGATTGCCGATGAATTTAAGTATCTTGCAGACAAGTACGGTAAAAAACACTTTCATAACATCTCTCCATTTTATGAGCGTTTTTGCAGACTGAAAAACGCTGAGAACTTTTTATGCGTGTCAGAGGATATTCTTCGAGATCTTGAGCGGCCGAGTGTATACCCTCTTCATGAAATATACTATCCCGATGACCGCCATTGCGGCGATGCCTATACCGAGCTCTATGAGGATACCTCCGAGATAACCCATATCACCGAGGCTTGCATTTGTCGCCTGCATGGCCTCCGTTACTGCAATGCCTCCGCCCTCGCGCTCTATAAGCACGGACATTGCAGCCACAAGAGCGGCATATTCAGCCGCGGCAAAAATAAGCACGGAAAGAATAAAGCATATAACGGCGCTTTTCCTTGTTGCGCGGTTGCCTGTCACGACAAATCCGCCGTATGCGCCTATCGCGATCAAAGCGGCAAAGATGCCCCACGAGGGCAGGAACTGATAGAGCAGTACATAAACGGACGCTCCGAAGCAGCCGCCGTACAATGCGCCGAAAATGCCGCCGGGCATATTCTGCGTCTTTTTTTCAAAGCTGTCAACGCGTTTTTCATAGATGCGGCGCTTTCTTGTTATGCAGTTGTCACACACCGGAGTAAGCTCCGTACCGATAACATATATGCCGGTCTTGCGGTTTCTTCCGCAAACGCGGCAAACGGGAAATATCACGCCGCTTTTATAAAGCTCTGTCATGAAATGCGAAAGCTGTTTAAGGTGTTCTCTGTCTGTTTCGGAGTCCACCGTCATTTTAACGGTGATCTCTATAAGCTTCTTTCGTGAGTATGACGCCTTGAGAACATATCCCTTGTTTTCGGAAGAATATGACGAAAGCATCTCTCTGAGCTTTTTGCGGTCGTTGACGCCGGCGTCAAGAGTTACGGAATATCTTTTTTCCTTGTCCTTAAAGCATATCATTGTATGAAAGCCCTCAAACGTATTGAAGGCGGTCTTTGATTTTTTATTGTAGCGATAACCGACGGTTATCAGGAATTCCTGAAATTCGGCTTCGGTCATTTTTTCACCTCCAAGAAACCGGCACTTTCTGTATTATAGACTATATGAGCGCATTTTTCAAGTTTTTAAGATAAAATGTTGAAAGCGGAAGACGCTGAAAAACTGTTGATTCTGCACTGCGGCGCCGGCGTGCCGCCGGTGTCGATTCGCGCTGTCGCTCACTGCGTTCGCTCTGTTCTGAGTATTCCACAGTCAGTCGCCGCGGCAAAACACTATAAAACGTGCGCCTG
>CADCPT010000073.1 GCA_902803385.1 uncultured Ruminococcus sp. | reverse complement strand
TATTTTAAGACTTGTTTTTTCAGAGGTGGCGCGAGCAAAGCTCGCGCCACCTCTGAAAAAACACTATAATAAAAGTGCGCCGCAAGGCAGGCGCACTAAGGGGGCGACCTGAGAAAAATATCTTATTATTATTGACAACGACCGACAAATTGTAATATAATTAATCACAGAGTATTTCAGAATAATCACTGTTGAATAATATTCACAGGAGGTATGATCATATGAAAATTTGTGCGTCATGCGGCGCCTCCCTGCCGGACGGAGCGGCATTCTGTACTACCTGCGGATCCAAGGAATTCCGTATGGAGATAATGCCCGACCTTAATGCACCGGAAGAGGAAAAACCGAAGATCGAATATGACCAGTACGGCAGACCTATCGGACAGGAACGCCGTGATGAAGAACAATATGAAGCGCCTCATTTTGCCGATCTGTCACAGAACTACGGCAGCAGCTACGGCGAAAGCCTGGGTGAGCAGCTTGACCGTCCGCAGTATCTTGATCAGTATGCCGCTCAGTACGGGTCATTTGGCCAGCAGGGCGGTTTTGCTCAGCAAAGCGGTTTTGCGCAGCAGAATTACGGCACGCAGACATATTCTCAGCAGTATCCGCAACAGCCGCAATACCCGATAAATCCTGATGGTGCGTATGGTCAGCAACAGGGTTATGGTCAGCCTTATCCCCAGCAGTATCAGCAGCAGGGTTATGGTCAGCCTTATCCTCAGCAGTATCAGCAGCAGGGCTACGGTCAGCCTGATCCTCGGCAGTATCAGCAGCAGGGTTACGGTCAGCCTTATCCTCAGCAGTATCAGCAGAACGGCGGCTATCAGCAGCCTCAGCAGCAGTATCAGGAGCAGCCGCAGAATGAATATACAGCTCCAAAGCAGATGTATGAAACTGCTCAGGAAATAATTGAGCAGAATGCTTCCGTTGAGCCTAAGCCTGAAGAAATATCTCAGGCACTGGAAAACTTCGGCAGCACCTCAGAGAATGTTGCACCGAAGGCTTCCGCTCCCTTTAAGTCCTCTCATGCTCCCGCACCACAGCCTGTTCCGGAGCCTCAGCCTGAACCGGAGCCCGAACCCGTGCCGGAGCCCGTACAGACTACAGCGCCTTCCGATACTATCCAGAATCCCGGTCCGAAGGATGACGGGGTCGATCCTTATGCTGATTCTAAAAACTGGAAGTTCGAGCCCAAGGAAGAGGGCGAAGAGGATGAAGAGCAGAAAAAGGATAATCCCAAGAATCTCAAGGAACTGATAGATAAATGGCAGAATACGACTGACCATACAAGAGACTACGATCCTGAAGATTTCAAGAAAAACAAGAAATTCTCAATAATCGCACTTTTCGGAATAACCTTCTGGGTTCCTTTCGTTTTTAACAGCGACTGCGGCTCATCAAGGTTCCATGCAAATCAGGGTCTTCTTGTACTCATAGTTGAGATCATAATGGGTCTTGGCGAATCGATTTTTGCGGCAATGATAAATACAGCGTTCTTTGATTCCGCATCTCTTTCACCCGTTCTTCTTGTTATCGGTATCATTCTCTATCTTATCCTCACAGCTATTTTCTATGCTATACCGATATTTATGATCGCAACAGGTATCAAGAATATCAGTGCCGGCAAGGTCAAGGATCTTCCCTTTATCGGTAAGCTCCGTCTTGTAAGATGATCCTGTACAGCTGAGCTTTTCTGTGATTCGCGGAAAAACGTTTTCTTAATGATTTGAACATTGATTACGCCCGACCGCACTTTCAGCGCGACCGGGCTAATAAAAATTTGTTTTTTCAGGGGTGCCAGGCGCTTCGCGCCTGGCACCCCTGAAAAAACACTAAAATATAAAAAGTGCCCTTGGGCGCACAAAAAACACAGAATTTATTGAGTTGCCGTCAGAATCTTTATTTTGCGACAGCTACTGTTAATATTTGTCTTTATAATAAATGTCAGGCGGCAAGTGCCTGGCATATCTGTAAAACGCTTGATAAGAAGGAGTTTGTATGGAAATAAAAGATAAAACTATAGACGGAGGAAAGCCTTTTGACTGGGGCAGGACTTCCGCGGATTATGCAAGATTCCGGGATATTTATCCCGAAGAATTCTATAAAAGGATAGTTTCTCTCGGCCTTTGCACGAAGGGTCAGAATGTGCTTGATCTCGGAACAGGCACGGGTGTGCTTCCGAGGAATATGTACAGATACGGAGCTAAGTGGACAGGCACCGATATTTCTAAGGAGCAGATAGAGCAAGCGAAGCTCTTGTCGGAGGGTATGGATATCAGCTATTTTGCGTTGCCTGCAGAGGAAATAAAATTTCCTGATGCCTCATTTGATGCTATAACAGCCTGCCAGTGCTTCTGGTATTTTGACCATCAAAGGATAATGCCGGAGCTGTGGCGAATGCTCAGACCCGGCGGTTCGATCCTTGTGCTCTATATGGCATGGCTTCCTTTTGAAGACAGGATAGCAGGCGAAAGTGAGCGTCTCGTTCTTAAATACAACCCGTCCTGGAGCGGCGCAGGTGAAACAAGGCATCCGATATTTATCCCGGAATGTTATAACGAAAGATTTGAGCTTGTATATCATGATGAGTATCCGCTCAATGTGCATTTTACCCGAGAAAGCTGGAACGGCAGGATGAAGGCATGCCGCGGTATAGGTGCTTCTCTCGGAGAAAATGAGATAATAATGTGGGAGCAGGAACATAAAAAGCTTCTTGCTGAGATCGCTCCCGAAGAATTTGATATTCTGCATTATGCCGCAATAGCACAGCTCAGAAAGAAATGAGCTCAGGCTTTTCTTCTGATGAAGGAATTGATGCTTCGCGTGCTGTGCCTTTATGTATGATGACGTATACAGTTATGTTTTCGGCAGGATGAAACGTTTCATGAAAGGAAAGCTTGGTCATGGATAATTACAATGTGTACTATGACGGCAGCTGCATTGCATGTTACTGCAGGGATATGAACAGTTATAAATACAGAGTGGGCTGGCCGAGCGTATACAAGGATATCGTTCCGGCGGAATACCTGAGGGAAAGGAACTGCAAAAAACCAATAAAGATAATTGAAGCAATAATGACAGAGGAAAACCGTGTCAAAGGCACGCGAAAGCTTATATATGAGTCCGGTCACATAAGAATAGTCAGAAAACCGGATGAAGTCGGCTGTTTTTATGTTTATCTGAAGAATGCAAAAAAGGGTCAGAGGGGATATTCGCCTAAAAATTACTCCGCCCCTCACTATGAGGGTGAAAACACCCCTGACGGAATGACCGAATGGGCGTCGGAATACGGCTTCACAAAGTTTGACGACGGTACATTTGAGGCCTTTCTTGATGAAAACTGGTGGTGGGGCGGCGGCCATAACGACGGTGGCACCATACACACCGAAGTGCCCGAAGAGTATTTTGACCTGCCATATGATGCGTTTCTTGAGAAGGTCGTTACGGTGGCTAAAGCGGCACATTACGGCTTTGAAGCCGAAGAACTGAAAAACTGCGAAGGACTGAAGGAATTTTTCGGCTTTGAATAGTACCTTTTCGACCGGAGAAGGAAAGAGGGGACGGCAATGATAACTGATTCTTACTGCAGCGAAAGGGAATCCCTGTTTTCGCCTGAGGCATTTTTAGGAGACAAAAAAGAAATATGCGATATTGCAATAGCAACCTTTTCGTATGAGATAGCAGAGGCGGCATTAAAAATGTATCCGCACAGAACGGTGGCTCACTGTGCGTCTGCAAACGGACAAAGGCCGATATACCTGCTTGATGTGAACGGCAGAAATGTGATATTCTACATGTCTTCCATAGGCTCTGCATGCGCATCCGGCGATGTGATCGAAATGCAGTGGCAGACCGGCGTTAAAAAGCTTATTATCTTTGGCTCGGCAGGTTCTCTCGACAGCAATTCCACAACAGGAAAATATGTTGTGCCTTCGTCTGCATACAGAGATGAGGGAATGTCATATCACTATGCACCCCCTTCTGATTTTATCGGAATTAAAAACTGCGGTGTAGTTGCGGATTTTTTCAAACGGCATGACCTCCCTTATGTCGTCGGCAAAAACTGGACTACAGATGCTCCGTACAGAGAAACGAGATCCGCTGTAAATAAAATGAAGGAGCTCGGATGTATCTCTGTCGAAATGGAGCTTGCCGGATTGCAGGCAGT
>CADCPT010000072.1 GCA_902803385.1 uncultured Ruminococcus sp. | reverse complement strand
TGCGCCGCAAGGTAGGCGCACCGGGGGGCACTTCCTTCGGGCGCACTTTGTATAGCGAAGGAGCCGTGAATTATTTCACAGCCCCTAAAAAAACTAAAATAGAACAGCCAGGTCGCACCGGAGGTGCGGTCTGGCTGAAAAAACATTATAACAAACGTCGGTGGGTCAGGATCCCCCACCGACGTCCGTAGGAGCAAAAGCTCCCCGACGTCTGCCCCAGGCGTCGCTCGCTCCAATCAAGCGGGCTTGTCGGAGCTTTGCTCCCTGTTTAAAAAAGCTTGCCGCTCTGAAAAAACGATCAGTCCAGAAAATCCTTCAGCTTTTTGCTGCGGCTGGGGTGGCGGAGCTTCCTGAGCGCCTTTGCCTCTATCTGTCTTATGCGCTCACGGGTAACATTGAATTCCTCTCCGACCTCCTCAAGCGTCCTTGACCTTCCGTCGTCAAGACCGAAGCGAAGCCTCAGTACCTTAGCCTCTCTCGGAGTAAGCGTGGAAAGCACTGCGGAAAGCTGCTCTTTGAGAAGCGTATTTGAGGCAGCATCCTGAGGAGCGGGCGCATCGTCATCGGGAATGAAATCTCCGAGGTGGCTGTCTTCCTCTTCGCCTATCGGAGTTTCAAGGGAGACCGGCTCCTGCGATACCCTCATTATCTCGCTGACCTTGTCAACGGGCATGTTGAGCATATCTGCGATCTCCTCAGCGCTCGGCTCATGACCTGTCTGGTGGAGAAGAGTGCTCGAAGCCTTTTTTACCTTGTTTATCGTTTCTACCATATGTACGGGTATGCGTATAGTCCTTGCCTGGTCGGCTATCGCTCTTGTTATAGCCTGACGGATCCACCACGTTGCATATGTGGAAAACTTGAAGCCCTTGGTATAATCGAATTTATCAACAGCCTTTATAAGACCGAGATTACCCTCCTGGATAAGATCAAGGAACTGCATGCCCCTTCCGAGATATCTTTTTGCTATGCTTACAACAAGCCTGAGGTTCGCTTCTGAAAGGCGGCGCTTTGCGTCCTCATCGCCGTTTGCTATGCGTATGGCAAGCTCCATTTCCTCCTCACTTGAAAGCAGCGGAACGCGGCCTATCTCTTTGAGGTATATCTTTACCGGGTCGTCGATGGCAATATTATCGGAGATGTCATCCTGATCGTCAAGATAATCATCGTCCGACGACATATTCGTAAGCTCGATGTCATCAAGCACGATATCGTCGAAGTTTTCTACTATCTCAATACCGTTGGTCTCGAGATTATCGTAGAATTTTTCCATCTGCTCCGCATCGATATCCATTTCTCCGATAGCGTCCAGTATTTCCTTGTTGCTGAGGCGCCCCTTTGCCTTACCGAGCTCGGTAAGCTCCTTAAGAACGCTTTTCTTTTCAGGCTGATTGATATTAGCCATTATGTTTTCCTCCTTGGTCTTTCCCTTTATTCCTTATTATCATTTCAGTTTTTTGCTGCGGCTCGGGTGGCGCAGCTTGCGAAGAGCCTTTGCTTCTATCTGACGTATTCTTTCCCTTGTTACGTCAAATACCTCTCCGACCTCTTCAAGAGTCCGCGGACGTCCGTCGTCAAGGCCGAAGCGGAGCCTTATTACCTTTTCTTCCCTCGGCGTCAGCGTAGAAAGAACGGAGTCGAGCTGCTCCTTGAGCATTGCCTGTGAAGCGGCGTCCTGAGGAGTGAGAGCACTTTCGTCGGGAATGAAATCTCCGAGGTGGCTGTCCTCTTCTTCGCCGATAGGTGTTTCAAGAGATACCGGCTCCTGAGAAGCCCTGATGGCTTCTCTTATCTTATCTACAGGCGTTCCGAGATAGTCTGCTATTTCCTCTACGGTCGGTTCATGCCCGTTTTCATGCAGAAGTGCTGCGGATGCCTTTTTTATTTTGTTGATGGTCTCACCCATATGGACCGGTATTCTTATTGTCCTTGCCTGGTCGGCTATAGCCCTTGTGATAGCCTGACGTATCCACCATGTTGCATAGGTAGAGAATTTGAAGCCCTTGGTGTGATCGAATTTTTCTACGGCCTTCATAAGACCGAGGTTGCCCTCCTGAATGAGATCGAGGAACTGCATGCCTCTGCCGAGATATCTTTTCGCTATGCTTACAACAAGGCGGAGATTGGCTTCGACAAGCCTTTGTGCTGCTTCCTCATCGCCGCTGAGTATCTTTTCGGCAAGCTCTGTTTCCTCCTCCGGAGTAAGAAGCGGCACCCTGCCTATTTCCTTGAGGTATATCCTTACAGGGTCGTCTGTGACGACAACTGTATCTGCGGAGCTGTCGCCCCCGTCGTTTTCGCTGTCATCAGCTGCGGCATTCAGCTCTTCATCGTCGAGGATAATGTCTTCAAGAGTTTCCACTATCTCAATACCGCTGGATTCAAGGGTATCATAGAAGCGCTCCATCTGCTCAGGCTCGATATCGGATTCACCGGTAGCGTCAAAGATCTCCTTGCTTGTAAGCTGTCCCTTTGATTTGCCAAGCTCGATAAGCTCGTTCAAAACGTTTTTCTTTTCATTCTGCTGCGCGCCCATTTTCACTCCTCCTTGTTATTGCTTCTTCTCTTTCATTTTTCTGAGCTGTTCCATAATTGTATCATTGTCGGCTGCGGCCATCTGCTCGGGCGTCATTTTTTCGCCTTCCTCAAGCAGAACGGATATGTATTCATCCGCCGCGGCTCTGGGATCGTTTTCACGCGGACGGGATGCAAGCATCCTTGCAAGAGAGCTCATCTCGTCCTGTGTGAGCTGACCTGAAAGATCTGCCAGGGATATTTCAGAGCTGTTTTCCAGCTTTGATATAAGCACCTCAAATATGCGGCGGTT
Source organism: uncultured Ruminococcus sp. (assembly GCA_902803385.1). Lineage (GTDB taxonomy): Bacteria > Bacillota > Clostridia > Oscillospirales > Acutalibacteraceae > UBA1213. Next base: position 11,618 of record CADCPT010000072.1, on the reverse strand, counting down.
GGGATCCGTTACAAAGCTGCTGCTTTTCAGCGTTGAGGCAACATAAGAAGCGGTATCCGGATTCAGCACCATAAGTGCAAGAATAGCTTCCTCTGCATTTGCCGCCCTGAGATTATAATGCTTCTGGACATTCAGCCTGTCTTTTCCGGCGCTCATCTTTTCCTGAGCCTGACGCTGTTCAAATTTTATGTGTTCCCTGGCTTTTTTTCTGTTGCTGCGGTCAACAAGCTGCCTGAAGGCACTTTTTTCTATTCCCAGCTCAGAGGAGAGCCTTGTAATATATATATCCTGTTCGACAGGATTGTCTATTTCTGAAATAAGAAATGCCGCCTGAGTCATGAATCCGACCTTCTGGTCGGTGATATCTATGTTATAGCGGCTCCTCAGCTTTTTGAGACGGTATTCGATATCATTCCCTGATCTGTCAAGCAGCATGGCAAACCTTGCGCTGCCCTGTTCGCCGTAAGACTTTATAAATTCATCGGGATCCTTGCCGCTCGGAACGGTAACAATCTTTATCCTGAGCCCCGTGGGACGAAGGATGGAAATCGCCCTTGCGGTCGCTTTTTGTCCGGCTTCGTCCGCGTCGTAGCAGATGATGACCTCATCGCAGTAGCGTTTGATAAGCATTGCCTGCTCCTGAGTCAGAGCGGTTCCGAGGGTGGCAACTGCATTTTCAAAGCCTGCCTGATGAAGAGCAATAACATCCATATAGCCCTCGACGAGTATCAGCCTTCCGTCAGCCTTGTTCTTGGCAAACTGCATCGCAAAGAGGTTGCGGCTCTTGTTGAACACAAGGGTGTCGGAGGTGTTGAGGTATTTCGGCTTGATATCCGACATTATCCTTCCTCCGAAGGCGATAACATTTCCTCTGAGGTCGATTATAGGGAACATTACCCTGTCTGAGAATCTGTCAAAGGGATTGCCCTTTCTGGATTCATTTGCAAGATTCGCCTGGATGATCTCTGCGTTTGAAAAGCCCTTTGAGCGCAGGTGATTTACAAGCTCAAAGCGGTCGGACGGGGAATAGCCCAGCCCGAAATGTATGATAGTCTTTTCCGTAAGACCTCTTCCGCGGAGATATGAAAGCGCCTGCTTTCCGGAAGGGGAATAAAGCTGCTTGTGATAAAAGCGAGCTGCTTCGCGGTTGGCTTCGTATAATCTTGTCTTCAGCCTGCCTGTGCCGTCGTCACGCCCCTGTTCCGGAACGGTGAGGCCTGCCCTTTGCGCAAGGAGCTTTATCGCCTCTACATAGTCAAGGTTTTCGATACGTCTGATAAAAGTAATGGCATCTCCGCCGGCGCCGCAGCCGAAGCAGTAGAAAAAACCGTTTTCTCTTGAAACGCTGAAGGACGGCGACCTTTCATTATGAAAGGGGCAAAGACCCATCATACTTCTGCCGGATCTTTTGAGCTGCACATAGCCGGAAATGACGTCCACTATATCTGTACGTGCCTTCAGCTCCTGAATGAATTCGTCGGGTATAGGCAATAAAACTCACTTCCTTCCGTGTGCATAATATGCCTGTATAAATAATATACGCAGAAAAAAGTCCTATACCTTTTTACATGGGATAAATTTTTTCGCCGGTCTTTTCTGCAGTAACAGCGCCGCAGCTCAGATCAGCAAGCTGCTTTTCAAGCTCCGGCAGCTTTTCCGGCGGTATATGGAAGCAGACTGTTACCTGAGCGCCGAAATCGGTATCGTCGGTAATTCCGGAGCAGGAGGGTATAAGCCCTGTGAGCCTTTCGTAAAAGTTATAATCGCAGACTATCCGCATATCAAAACAGGACTGCATTTCAACAATGCCGCCCGCTTCAAGAGCGAGCCGGGCGCTTTTTGAATAGGCGCGTACAAGACCGCCGGTGCCTAAAAGGATACCGCCGAAATACCTTGTCACCACAACGCAAACGTCCGTAACGCCCGATTTCAGTATTACATCAAGGGTCGGAACGCCTGCGGTGCCATGCGGTTCACCGTCATCGCTGCAGCGCTGTATGCCTTCGTCTCTTATCACATAGGCGTAAACGTTATGCCGGGCATCCCAATGCTGCTTTTTCTTTTCTTCGATAAAGGCCTGAGCCTCGGCCTCGGTCTTTACAGGGCATACATAGCCTATGAAGCGCGAGCGCTGCTCGGTAAATTCATCGCTTGCCGCATTTGCGACGGTCTTATATAAAACGGACATTGCATACCCTCCCGGTTTTGTAATGCTTTTTCAGAGGTGACAGGCGGCTGTACCGCCCGACACCTCTGAAAAAATAAGTTCTTTTTCCCGAAGTCTGCACAGCGGCAGCCGGGCATATCGTGTATGATAAGTGCTGCAGACAGATTAAAGGCTGTGGAGGATCGGCGCAAACCGCACCTTTTCTTCACAGCCCCGAAATGCATAGTTAAAATTATTTCTGATTAATGCCGTAGCGCTTATTAAATCTGTCAGCACGTCCGCCTGTGTCAACGAGCTTCTGTCTGCCCGTAAAGAAGGGGTGGCACTTTGAGCAAATTTCAACACGGATATCGCTCTTTGTAGAGCCTGTTTCGATCACGTTACCGCAAGCACAGGTGATCGTTGTCTGCTGATACTTCGGATGAATATTCTCCTTCATTTGAATTCACCTCTTTCGTTAGTGTCTAAAGCAATATACGAATTATAGCATATATAAAATCAAAATGCAAGTTTTTTTTAAAATAATTACGGTCAGAGCAGGAATTATTTTTAAAAAACCGTTTATAAGGCTGTTATATTGTTTTTTGACCCGTCAGAACCTGTTGCTCAGTGCGCCTGCCCTGCGGTGCACTTTTTATAGTGTTTTTTTCAGAGGTGCCAGGCGCTTCGCGCCTGGCACCTCTGAAAAAGCAAATTTTTAATAGTCCGGTCGTTGCGCAGCAGCGGTCGGGCGTATGGGGCAATGCTAATGCGACAGCCCCATTTTATCACAGCAGCCCTGCTGCCTCCTGGTTTGCAAGATGCTCATAGTTTGTCTTTGCGTAATACGGGACTGCTCCCTCATCCTCGGTCGGAGCCTTATGACAGAAGTAGTAGTAATCTGTGTCATCCGGATTGACCGCTGCCATGATCGCGTCAAGTCCGGGATTGCATATAGGCCCGGGCGTCAGACCCTCAAGCTTATAGGTGTTGTAACTGCTTTCGTATTTTCCTCTCATAGATATCGGAACAAGGCTTTCCGAACGATAAGGATAGAATACGGTCGAGTCAAGCTGCAGATATCCGAGACCTGCTTCGCCGTCGGAATTGACGCCGCCGTTTTCTATGGTATCAAGTCTGTTGTGAAGGATGGAAGAGATGATGTACATATCCTCCTCGTTGGCTGCTTCGGCCTGTATGAGTGAAGCAAGCTTTATAACATCCTCCATCGTCATATTCATCTTCTTTGCCCTGTCTTCTATCGTCTGCTTCTTTTCGCCCTGAGCAAAGCGCACCTTTGAAAGATACATCTTTCTTCTGTAGTTTGAAAGGAATTTGCGCACAACGGAATCCGTTTCCTCGCCTACATAGAAATCGTAGGTATCAGGGAAGAGATAGCCTTCAAGGCGATAGTATCTGTCCTTGCCGTTTTTGATGCTCTTGAGGAATTCGTAGTCCTCGTCAAAATCCTCGGTATTGCATTTGTCAAGGAAGTCGTCAGCCGAGCAGACCTTACCCTTTTCAAGCATATCTGCTATCTCCGTTATACCGAGACCCTCGCGGAACTGCAGGGTGACAACGTCCGTTCTGTTCATATCGGACTGCATGTAATTGATGATGGCAAGATAGTCCTTGTTTGTCTTTATATCGAATGTGCCCTGGGTATATCCCGTGGTCGCCTTTGTAACAGTTGCATACAGCTTGAAAAACTCCGGCACCTTTATGACGCCGTTTGAAGCAAGTATGTCTGTTACCTCGTCAAGAGTTGCATTTTTCGGGATGGTAATAGATACGGTATTATCCTCTTCTCTGCCGACGGAAAGCATATCATTTACGCCGACCATAACGAACTCCGCGATCATAACGGATGTAAAAAGTATCATCGCGAACCATACCATCCGGAAGATGACTCTGTTTTTCTTAGCTTTGATGCGGCGGCGGCGTCTGTCCCTGCGCTTTGCCTCTTTCATCTCACGGCTGTCGGGTTGATTATTTGCCTCCGGCGGAGCGTCGCTGAAGCTTTTGATCTCTCCGCCTTCAATATCGGAAAAGACCTCTTTCACTCCTTCATCCGAAGCGCTGCCGCTTTCGATATTTATACTGTAATCAGCCGGCTCCGGCTCTGCCTCTTCGGCAACGGGAGCATTGCTGCTGATGTCGTCAAAGTCGTCATCGAACTGAACCTTGAAGTTTTCGATTTTTTCCCTTCTTTTCTGTTCGAGCTCATCACTCACGGGGCACGACCTCCTTTATATGCCGACGGCTTTATGAACGCCGCTCTCTGTAATTATCATATCAACACGGATATCAAAATCCTCATGCACAAGCTCGGGACACAGGCAGCTCTCATAACAAAGACCTGCAGAAACACCGGGAAATCCGGCAAGGAAACGGTCGTAATAGCCTCTGCCGAAGCCTACCCTGTAGCCCTGCTGTGAATACGCGATACCGGGGACGATGCAGAGATCTCCGCTTTCGGCCGTTATCTTTTCGGCAGTATCACGATCAGGCTCATCTATCCCGTAAAAACCGCGCCGGAGCTGTGAAAGCGATGATATGCGGAAAAAATCCATATGGCCGTTTTTATCCTCGCAAAGCGGAACGGCTACTTCTATTCCCATTGCAAGCGCGGAAGTAATAATGCGCCTTGTATCGACCTCGACCGTAGGGGAGGAAACATAGCTGAGTATCCTTTGCGGACGCAGCTCATCTATAAGCTCCATTGCGGCGCGGAAAACGGCCTCATCTCCTGCCATTCTTTCATGCGGAGTCATGCTGCGGCGCTTGCCTATATACAGCCGGCGGATCTCGTCCTTCTGATGCTTTATATTCTGCACTGTATGCTTCCTCTTACCCTTGCGGCGGCAGCTTCTCCTCCTATTGCCGAGAGCAGCTCCAGACCGAAATCGGTCGCAACGCCCATGCCCCTTGCGGTTATTATATTGCCGTCGCGCTCAACAAAGCCGTCTTTTCCGGGAACATAACCCTCAAGATCCTTTTCAAAGCCCGGAAATGCCGTTGCATGCCTGCCCTTCAGCAGACCCAGATGACCGAGAATAGAAGGAGCAGCACATATAGCGCCGATGAGCTTTCCGTTTTCCGCGCAGTATTTCACCGCAGAAATAACGGCAGCGTCTGCTTCGAGATTGAGTGTTCCGGGCATTCCGCCGGGAAGTATGACTGCATCTGCGTCTTCAAGGGAGCCAAGCTCAGCGGTCGTGATATCAGCTTCAACGCATATTCCGTGTGACCCTCTTATCTTTTTTCTGCCGACGCCGACGGTCCTGACCTCTACTCTTCCTCTTCTGAGAATATCAACAGGGGCAAGAGCTTCTATTTCTTCAAAGCCCTCTGCCAAAAACAGATATACCATATATACTCATCCTTTCAGACCGTTCGTCCCGGTTTTGTGCCTATCCTGTTCATTATATAACATCGGGAGTGAAATATCAAGAGATTTGGCTGTTTTTTCTACTCTTCGGCGCGACCGGGCTGCTAAAAATTTGTTTTTTCAGGGGTGCCGCAAGGTAGGCGCACATGAAATAGTGAAAGGGGCTGCGAATACTCACTGCCCCTTGATCCCCTGATCTTCATAAGAAGATGTTATGCCAAGATATTCCTCAAGGCAAAGTCCGCTGTCATACACCTTCTTTGCAAGCTCACGCCCGAGATACCTGACATGCCACGGCTCGTATTTGTAACCGGTTATATCCTCCTTGCCTTCCGGATAGCGCACAATAAAGCCGTATTTCCAGCAGTTTGCCTCGATCCATTCGGCTTCGGGCGTTCCGGCAAATGCGGACGAGGTGGTGTTGATGTCGCAGGCGAGCCCGGACTGGTGCTCGGAATGTCCCGGGCGCGCCGAAACTCTGTCAGCCTCCTCTTTTCCGCGTTCGTATACAAAATAGTTGTATGTGGAATACTGAGTGCCGTATGAACGGTAGCCGGAGGTTATCCACAGATATATACCGTCATTTTTGGCGTCTGCTGCCATTTCGTTGAATGCCCTCTGTGTTTCCTTGTCAAGACCCGGGTCATAGTCCGAAGGCAGCGAATATGTCTTGTTGACAACAAGCACGCCTCTAATATATGTAGCTCCGTCTATAACTTCTATCCGCGGGCAGCCGAAGGTAATGACGTTGCTGTATTCTGATCGAAAGCTTATGGTCTTGTCTCCGACTGAGGAATCCTTTTCACACATAAGCCGTATGTAATATCTTGTTTCATCCTTCAGCCCTGTGATCCGGCAGGCGCCTCTGTCAGAATCAAGCTCTAACTTTTCCGGTGATGTAAAATCCTCTGTGGTGTCATATTCTACGATATATTTGTCGGATATGCCGTCGTTTTTCCAGCAGACGACACATTCGTTTTGTCCCTCTTCTTTCAGGTGCAGCACGGGGACGGCAGGGATTATTCTATATTCATAGCTCCTGCTGCCGTTGTAAAATCCTTTCATATATATTGTAAGAAAATACACACCTATTTCAGAGGTACTTTTGCCGTATACAATGTTGCTGCTTTTTGTAACATCCTCTTCGCCGTCCATGATAGTCACAGCCGGAATAAAGACCTCACCGTCATAGATATGGACATCCTCCACGGTGATATCAAGGTCATCTATGCTTTTGTTTTTGCCGGGGATGTTTGCTTTTTTTATCTCATATCCGCAGCGGCGGCATTTGTAGTAAACATCGAGCCCTTCAGTCCTGTTGAGTTCAAAGACATGCCCGAGGGCAGCTATCTCCTTTTCTGTTGTCTCTCCGCATTCGCACTGTGCCTCCATTATGCCGGAATGGATACAATCAGGCTCTTTGACGACTGCATATTCTCCGAAGGAATGCTCGTGCAACGAATGATCCGACCTCGAAGGCTGTCCGGATTTTTGCCGGTTTTCTGCAAGCGTAGCCGACTCCTGCTCGTTTTTCGGTGCGCCCTTCCCGGTGTTTTCCGCTGCGCTGAGTCCGGAGGCTCCGTTTTGGTTATTGAATATTACGGTGATATCAGAAGCGGTGCAGCAGCCGGAAAGCCATATTACTCCTGCCGCAAGAACGGCGGAAAGAAATGCAAGGGCTATTTTTCTGATCATTGCTGAATAATTATTTCGTTTCATTTCAGGTTTCCTTTTATGGTTGATCTCTTGTATATTCTATTACAGGCGGCTCCCAAAGTCAATATTTCAGTTTAAAACTAAGGCTGCTGCAATAGAAAAAACGGCTTCATATACATCTGTACGACTGTCCACCCGACCGCTACTGCGCAGCGACCGGGCGGTTCAAAGACTTGTTTTTTCAGAGGTGCCGCGAGCAAAGCTCGCGGCACCTCTGAAAAAACACTATACAAAGTATGCCGCGTTCCTTTTTAATAAGCTGATAAATCATAAAAAACACTGTTAAAATCCAAAAAAATATGGTACAATATAGATCAGACAGATAAGTCCGATAAAAGAGGAATAACGGAGGATATAATAATGGCTAATCACAGATCAGACAGGATGAGCGAGGATATTCAAAGAGAGATCGCTGCTATCCTGAGAGAAATGAAGGATCCAAGGCTTCACGACGGGATAATAAGCGTCGTTCGCTGCGATATGGCGCATGACCTTTCGTTTGCAAGAGTATATATCAGCTCTATGAAGGGTCTCGATACAGCCAAAAGCGCAGTAAAGGCGCTGAAAAACGCCCAGGGCTTTATCAGGCGCGAGCTCGGAACAAGGCTGAAGCTGCGCTATGCTCCGGTGCTTGCATTCGAGGCAACGGATTCGATAGAATACAGCGCAAATATCTCAAGAAAGCTTATGGAGCTTGATATTCCGCCTGAGAATAACGAAGAGGACGATAGCAATGAAGAAGATAACGCTTGAAGAGATCGGAGAGATCCTCAGACAGCACGATGATTACCTCGTGCTTATGCACAAATCTCCCGACGGAGACGCTGTAGGCTGCGCCTATGCTCTGTGCGGAATGCTCAGGAATATGGGCAAAAAGGCTCAGACTCTCTGCGGTGATGAGATACCGGAGCTGTTTTCCGCAGTCACGGAAAAGCTTGAGGATACGGAGCTTGAGCCGGAATTCATTGTCAGCGTAGACCTTGCCACAGAAAAGCTCCTTTCGGGCAGGGCGCTGGAATATGCCGGAAAAATAGACCTTTGTATAGATCACCACGCAATAAACTCCGAATATGCGGCTGTAGGCTATGTTGATCCCGGCGCAGCGGCATGTGCGGAGATACTGAAAAAACTGTTTGACGTTATGGGAGAAAAAATAACGCCGCAGATAGCAGATGCGCTTTTTATGGGCGTCAGCACAGACACCGGCTGCTTCAAGTATTCAAATGTAACTCCGGCAACGCATCGCATAGCCGCTGAGCTTATGGAATGCGGAGCGGACAGCTACGGTATCTGCCGGAGGTTCTTTGATACAAAATCACGCACAAAAATAGCGCTCGAGAAAATGATGCTCGATACCATAGAATATGCTGCCGGCGGAGCGGTGGCATTCATATGCGTTACAAAAAAGATGATAGAGGAATCCGGCGCTACTCAGAGCGATATGGACGGCATTGCCGCTATAACCAAACAGATAGAAGGCGTTAAGGCGGCGATAACCATGCGCGAAAAGGAAGACGGTGAATTCCGCATTTCCGTGCGCAGCAGCGACGGGGTAAGCGCTGCTGCAATATGCAGAGTTTTCGGCGGAGGCGGACATGACGCCGCAGCAGGCTGCAGCATCTACAAGCCGCTTGAAGAGGCAAAGGCTGATATCATCGCAGAATGTGTAAAAGCCGTGGAGGCTTCCTTATGAACGGCATAATCGTTATCGACAAGCCGAAGGATCATACTTCGTTCGATATTGTTGCGATAGTACGCCGCATACTGCACGAAAAAAAGATAGGGCACACCGGAACGCTTGACCCTATGGCAACGGGCGTGCTGCCTGTTCTTGTCGGCAGGGCTGCAAAGGCGCAGTCGCTTCTGCCGGATACGGATAAATCCTACATTGCGGATTTTCGTCTCGGTATTACGACCGATACCCTCGATATAACGGGTCAGGTGCTTTCGGAAAAGAAATGCAGCGTGACACGGGAGGAAATTCTTTCAGTGCTGCCGCGGTTCAGAGGGGATATAATGCAGGTGCCGCCCATGTATTCCGCCGTACAGAAGGACGGCGTGCGGCTCTATGACCTTGCAAGGCGCGGAATAGAGGTGGAGCGCGCTGCAAGGCCCGTGCATATCTCAGAGCTGGAGCTTGTCAGCTTTGACTGTGATACTCAGTGCGGCAGGCTTAAAACAGTCTGCTCGAAGGGTACGTATATACGGGTCATATGTGACGACATAGGAAAGGCTCTCGGCTGCGGCTGCGTAATGACGGCTCTCCGACGTACCGCCGCCTGCGGATTTTCCGAAGCGGACGCTTTAACGCTTGAAAAGCTGAAGGAATATGCCGAAGCCGGAGATATCGGCAGATACATACGTACGACGGACAGCATTTTCGCCTGCTATCCCGAACTGACGGTCAGCGAAGGGCAGCGCTTCCGCTTTACGAACGGCGGCGCTCTGGCTCTTGACAGGCTCAAAGGCGCAGACCTCAGCTCCGACGGTCAGATGCTGAGAGTTTACGGACCGGACAGGGTGTTTTTGGGGCTTGGCAGAACGGATACGGATAGAAACGAGCTTTCTGTAGAAAAGCTGTTTTTTATAAATACAAATACAGACTGACCGCGACGCACGAAATGTGTTTTGCGCCGGGATCAGCTGACAACATGAAAGGATGGTTTTTATGGGAATTTTTAACTGGTTGATCGAAAATGTGGGCTCGGTCATTTTTTGGGTGGTTTTTGCAGCTTTGCTCATTTTCTTTGCCGTGGCGGCAGTAAGAAATATGAACCACAAATACACCGCCGGCAGCGGTATGTTCAAAAACAGTGAAGGATATCTCGACGACGATAAAAAACGCGATGTGTCCGACTACAATTACTATGATGATGAGGGAAAAATGAAGTAAATGAGGGTTATTACTAAGCTGACTCCTTCAGACAGGCCGACCTCGACCGCTCTCGGCTATTTTGACGGCGTACATAAGGGACACCGCGCTGTAATAAAGGAAGCGGTGGAAACTGCAGAAAGAGAGGATCTTGTCCCTTCTGTTTTTACACTGCAGCAAAGTCCGCGTACTGTTCTCAGGGGCGAAAAAAGCTGCAATATACTGACGACCGAAAAGAAGCTCGGCATTCTTTCCTCGCTTGGAGTGGAACAGGTCTGGCTTATTGATTTCTGTACAATAAAGGATATCACCGCAGAAAGCTTCGTGAGCGATATCCTTAAGGGCGTGTTCAATTGCCGGCATGTATCGTGCGGCTTTAATTATCATTTCGGAGCAGGTGCAAAGGGAAGCGGAGAGATACTTGACGAGATGTGCCGCAGCTATGATATTTCTGTTCTTGCGCGGCCGAGGATAATCATGGGTGACAAGCCCGTCAGCTCCACAAGGATAAGGGAGTGTATCAGGCACGGCGAGGTGCGAAGGGCAGGGCAGATGCTGGGAGAGCCATACGGCTTTGAGCTTCCGGTCATACACGGAAGGGAGCTCGGAAGAAAGCTCGGTACACCTACTCTCAATATGAAATTTCCGGAGGGACTTGTCCGCCCACTTTTCGGAGCGTATGCTTCTGCAGTGACCATAGACGGAAAAAGCTTCTGCGGAGTTACCGATATAGGCGTAAAGCCGACGGTAGGCTCCGATGAGGTGCTCTGCGAAACATGGATGCCGGATTATACGGGAGAAGAGCTTTACGGCAGGACGCTCAGGATAGACCTGATAGATTTTCTCAGACCTGAGGTCAGATTCAGTTCTGTTGAGGAGCTTCAGAGAGAGATACTGAAAAACGGAGAGACCGCTAAGGAAATATACAGTACATACAGAAAGTGAGGTATCATTATGTACGGAGATGACAGAAGACATAATTCATCCGGAAGACGCGGAGCGCCTCCGCCACCTCCTCCGCCTCCTCCGCCACCTCCTCCGGGCAGACGGGGAGGAAGTCCGATGAACAGAGGCGGGTACCGCGATCCTTACAACAGCTACGGAGGATATCACCGCGGCGGACGTCCGCCGAGACCTCCGCGCAGAAGCAGCCCGCTTGAGATCATTATTGCAGGCATTGTTATTCTTGCGATAATCGCGGCAGTGGTATACCTTAAATCCACGGGAAAAATATGATACTTTTTAAAACAGGGGTTGTGAAAAAATTCGCAGCCACAATTGTATAATTCCCGTGCGCTTACCTTGCAGCGCACTTAATAGTGTTTTTTTCAGGGGTGCCGGGCGTTTTGCGCCCGGCACCCCTGAAAAAACACGTTTTTAATAGCCCGGTCGCACCGGAAGGTGTGGTCGGGCGGATGGGGCAGTGTTAGTGCGACAGCCCCCTTCGTCAAAAGCCGCGGCAATAAGCCCCCGGGGAATAATTCAGAGCGAAC
>CADCPT010000071.1 GCA_902803385.1 uncultured Ruminococcus sp. | reverse complement strand
TTTTTCAGGGGTGCCAGGCGCAAAGCGCCTGGCACCCCTGAAAAAACACTATAAAAAGTGCGCCGCGGCGACTGACTATGAAACACTTATAACAGAGCGAACGCAGTGAGCGACAGCGCGAAATGACACCGGCGGCATGCCGGCGCCGCAAGGTAGGCGCACATTTACTGCGGCGGCAGTTTTATTAATATTCTGTTCATAAATTACTAAATATACACGAATTTCTTTGATTTTTGGATATTTATGAGAAGTTTTTAAATTCTCCATCGGAACAGTTGAAATACAAAGCCGATTATAGTACAATAGCAGGTGAAGAATAAGAGTTACTGCCGCCCCCACTATAAAGAAGGGAGGGTCACAGCTTGGGAAAGAACCTGTATTTTGACTATGCAGCTATCGTTCTTGAATTTGTTCTGCTTATTTGTATTCTGCTGCGCAGGATGAACAAAGGCAGACTGAACAGCGTTTTTGTATTTCTTGTTATAACAGCGCTTTTCACCACCGCGATGGATATATTTGCAGTTGCGTTTGATGCCCATGCAGGCTATATCCCGGGAAAGATTTTTTTCCACACGGCATATCTGCTGCTGCGGGCCTTTACGTCCTTTTTCTATCTTTCATATGTTATCGTTATTACGGAGACCTGGTTCCTTGCAAGCAATACCTGGGTCAAAAAGGTCTTGCTTTTGCTGCCTATAACGATAGTTTCCGGCTTTATCATTTCAAACCTTGTGACCGGAAAGGTATTCTATCTTGACGAAAACACCAACTACACACGCGGCGATTCATTTTTCTGGCTTTATATTTTCAATGCATACTATGTATTGTACGGAATATTGAAAACCATAAAGTTCCGGCGTTATATGGAACTTGAACGCATTTTTTCAATGCTTGCAAGCATGGGCTTTATCGTTGCAGCTGCTGCCGCCCAGTATTATATGCCGAACCTGCTTATAGATATGTTCGCAGCCGCTATAGGTCTTCTGCTGATATTCATGCTCGTACACAGACCGTATGAGATAATCGACGTTGACACCGGGCTTATACACACGACCTCATACGTCCGTGATATGAGACGCAGTCTGGACTGCAAAAAGCCCGAGCTTGTTCTTATGATAAACATAACGAATTTCCAGGTTCTGAGGGAAATGCTCGGATATACCGACACGGCTGTCCTCAAGCGCAGCATCGCCGACGATATATCATCTTATGTTAAATCCAAGCGCATAAAAGCCGAAGTATACTACACGGGCACCGGCTGCTACCGCATCAGATACATGTCTGTCGATGTTCCTGCTATAGAAGAGCATGCCGAGTTTTTCAATGAGCTGTTCAAGAACAAGCACGAGTTTTCCGGTCTGCAGGTGAATGCCGTTGCATGCGTCTGCATCGCAAGCATGCCCGAGGACATTCCGGATATGGCTGCACTCAGTGCATTTGAAACCGGGCTGAATTCGGAATACACCGGAAATGTTCTGTATTCTTCAGACATCTGCCGCAAGGTGCGCTATGACCTTATTCGCGATATGGATTCTATTATTGAAAATGCTCTTTCCGAAAGCGAATTCGAGGTATACTATCAGCCGATATGGTCAACTCAGAAAAAGCGCTACACCTGCGCAGAGGCTCTCATACGCCTCAACACGAGAAAATACGGCAGCATATCGCCTGAGCTTTTCATCCCTGCCGCAGAAAAAAGCGGAGCGATCAACCGGATAGGCGACTATGTTTCCCACAGTGTGTTTGAATTTATAAGCAGCGATGATTTCAGCGAGCTCGGGCTTGATTACATCGAAATAAACCTTTCTCCCGTTCAGTGTCTCACAAACGGATACGCCGATGAGCTTGTAAGCGAAATGAAGGAGCTCGGTATAGAACCGGACAAAATAAACCTGGAAATAACGGAATCCGCATCATTTGAACACCACAGTGCAGTAATGCAGAATATCAATAAGCTTCACGATGCCGGAGTCAGCCTTTCTCTCGACGATTTCGGAACGGGCTATTCAAATATGACGCGGATCGCATCAATGCCGTTTTCGATCATCAAGATCGACAAAAGCCTTACAGACGTCAGAAAGAATCCCAATCTTCAGATCGTGCTCGTCAATGTTGTAAAGATGATAAAGGCGCTCGGCATGAAGATCGTTGTCGAAGGCGTTGAAAACGAGGAATCTGTCAGGATGTTTGATAATATGGGCTGTGAATACATCCAGGGCTTTTATTATTCCAAGGCGCTTCCGAAGTCTGAGCTTATTGATTTTGTGAAGGACCGCAGAAACAAACAAAGATAAAAACAGGGGGCTGTCGCAAAATAAGGATTCTGACGGCAACCCCTTGAAACCAGCCAAGTGCGCCCGTAGGAAGTGCCCCCACTCGTGCGCCTACCTTGAGGCGCACTTTTTATAGTGTTTTTTCAGGGGCATCCGGCGCTGACCCAACGCCCGACCGTTGCTGCGCAATGACCGGGCTATTAAAAATTGTTTTTTAGAGGTGCCGCGAGCGAAGCTCGCGGCACCTCTAAAAAAACACTATTAAAAAACACTATAATAAAAGTGCGCCGCGGCGACTGACTATGAAACACTCATAACAGAGCGAACGCAGTGAGCGACAGCGCGATATGACACCGGCGGCACGCCGGCGCCGCAGGGCAGGCGCACTTTCTCTAAAAGCCCATTGCCAAATCCGCGTCAATATGATAAAATAGCCTTGGCAGCTTTGCCGGTATAAAAATCAAAGGAGTTATAATTATGGATATTGTTTGCTTGGATCTTGAGGGTGTGCTCGTTCCGGAGATTTGGATCGCTTTTTCTGAGGCGAGCGGTATTCCGGAGCTTAAAAAAACCACACGCGACGAGCCTGATTACGATAAGCTTATGCGCTGGAGACTCGGCATACTGAAAGAGCATGGCCTCGGACTGCGCGAGATACAGGATACTATCGCAAAAATAGACCCAATGCCCGGTGCAAAGGAGTTCCTCGATGAGCTTCGCTCACTCACACAGGTCATTATCATCAGCGATACCTTCACACAGTTTGCCTCTCCGCTTATGAAGAAGCTCGGCTGGCCGACCATTTTCTGCAATTCGCTTGAGGTCGCCGAAAACGGCGAGATCACCGGCTTTAAAATGCGCATTGAGAACTCAAAATATACCACCGTCCGCGCACTGCAGTCGATCGGATATGATACCATAGCGTCCGGCGACAGCTACAACGACCTCGGTATGATAAAGGCAAGCAAGGCAGGCTTCCTTTTCAGAAGCACGGAAAAGATAAAAAGCGACAACCCCGACCTTCCGGCCTTCGAGACCTACGAAGAACTGCTTGAAGCAATAAAGGCTCAGCTTTCATAATTTCCGGAGGTAGAAGTAATGAGCATGAAAAGCGCTGTTATCCTTGCCGGCGGCGAGGGTACGAGAATGAAATCCAAAAAACCAAAGGTAATGTGCGAGCTTCTTTTTGAGCCTATGCTGCGCTGGGTAATAGATGCGGTACGCGAAGCAGGCATAGAGGATATCTGCGTGGTAACAGGTTCGCGCAGAGAATACGTCGAAGAATACGTCAGCTCTCTGCCGTTCTCTGTCAGCACGGTCTATCAGCCCGAACGCCTCGGAACAGGCCATGCCGTTATGATGGCAAAGGATTTTATCGCTGCCCACAGCGGCGGCGACGTTCTGATACTTAACGGCGACGCTCCGTTTATTGATGCGAAAACCATAAACGACGCACTCAGCGCTCAGCTTTCCTCCGGGGACGGCAGGGGCTGCACCGTCATCACCGCCGAGCTTGAAGACCCCTTCGGCTACGGCAGAATAGTCCGAAAGGAAGGCACGAGCCTGCTTTCCTGCATCGTTGAGGAAAAGGAGGCAGACGCGCAGACAAAAGCAATAAAAGAGGTAAATTCGGGAGCCTACTGGTTCTCCTGCGACGCGCTGACAGACGCTCTCGGTAAGCTGAAAAAAAGCAGCCTTACCGGAGAGTATTACCTCACCGATACGATAGAGATCATCAGGAATGAAAACAAGACCGTCAGTGCATTCAAGGCGGATAATGCAGATTCCGTTCTCGGTGCGAACGACAGGATCCAGCTTGCGCAGCTCAACGAGATCGCAAGGCTCCGCATACTTCATGAGTATATGAAAAACGGAGTAAGCATTCCCTGCACAGACGGCGTTATGATCGGCAGAGGCGCAAAAATAGGCGCTGACACCGTAGTTTATCCGGCGACAGTCATAAAAGGAAGCGCCGTTATCGGAGAAGGCTGCGAGGTCGGACCCGGAGTGAAAGTAGAATGATAAGTGAGTGGAATCACTCATACTAACGTATTTTTCAGGGGCTGTGGAATTATTCACAGCCCCGATTCTTCTTTATTTCTCGAAAACCACCGCCCGACCGTTGCTGCGCAACGACCGGGCTGTTTTAAGACTTGTTTTTTCAGAGGTGCCAAGTGCGAAGCAGCTAAAAATGTGTTTATTTCCTCGTGCACCTACCCTGCGGCGCACTTATTATAGTTTTTTTAGGGGTGCAAGGCGCGAAGCGCTTTGCACCCCTAAAAAAACAAATTCTTAATAGCCCGGTCACGCTGAAAGCGCGGTCGGGCGAACATATCGGAAGTCCGTTCGTTCCCTTATCAATACCGTTTATTCCGTCCGCGTTGAAATGCATAAAAAATTATGCTATAATGCAAATTAATATATTGACATTTCATAATATTTGTCTTTTTACTGCGATCCCTAATATAAGTATAGAAGGGAGTATGATAATGAGCGAAAAAATAACTGTCCGCTTTGAAAAAGATGTTGACCTTGACCATATTGAAGTCGTGATACGTGCCCCCGGAGACAGCGAGGAGGTGCAGAGGCTGCGCGAGCTGGTATCAGGCTGCACGAAGGATAAGCTTACGGTTTTTGACAGCGGAGGAGGCCATTGTCTTATAGACGCAAATGATATTATAATTGCCTCTTCAAGCGGAAAGCAGGTTCATATCGTCACATCCGACGGTTTTTTCTATGCGAAGCAAAGGCTTCACAGCATAGAGCAGCTTCTCAGTGACAGTCGCTTTCTTCGCATCTCACGTTTTGAGATAATCAATCTCCGGAAAGTCCGCAAATACGATTTTACTCTGGACGGATCGTTCCGCATAGAATTTGAAAACGGTATGGAGACATGGGCTTCGCGGAGATATATCTCTGCAGTCAAAAAACGTCTTTCCGGAGAGGAGGAAAAGCCATGATCAAAAAAACTCTGATAAGAGCCGCTGTGGGTTTTCTGATCGGTATGGTCATGGGTGACCTTATCGCATTTCTGACCGGTCTGCCTTCCGGCGCCGAGGGGCTTCCTGTATCGGATGCCTTCGCGGCAAGAATGGGAGATCCGCTTAGCGCCCTGATCGTTCAGACGCTTGTATCAGGGCTGTTCGGCGCGATCTGCTTCAGCGGCATTTCGCTTCACGACTGCGAACGTTTGCCGCTGATGGCCTCATGCTTACTGCACTGCGGCATAATGATCACCGTCTTTGTTCCGGTCTCGGTCTTTCTTTGCTGGGTATCGAGCCTTTCGGATATTCTTATAATGGCCGGTATACAGATAGCAGTATATTTCATCATCTGGCTGATAATGTATGCCCTTTACAAAAAGGAGATACGCGAACTCAACAATATGCAGGAAAAATATCTGAATGAAAAAAACACTATCATACAAAAGGAGGAAAAACTATGAGAAACAAACCGTTAAAACGATTCCTTTCTGCTGCGCTTGCCGTAACTATGCTGACGCCAATGGCTGTGCTGCCGATGCCGACGGGCTTTTCTCCCCTTGTTGCTTCGGCTGCGGCTGTAGTTGACAGCGGTGAACTCGGCGGCGGCACATATACCCTCGACAGCGAGGGCACTCTCACCATCACGGGCGATACCATCGAGATAGGCGCGGATGCCTTCGCCGGAAAGGTGCTGCAAAACATCATAATTGACGCGGAATTTGTAAAGCTTCACCCCGACGCATTCCGGGGCATAGACACCATCGAAACGATATGCTTCACCCGCCTTGACGGCACTACCATACAGGGTGCGCTCTACGGTCTGCCCGAAACGGCAACGGTGACGATGCAGCCCTTCTCGAAGATCTATACCCCGGCGCAAAAATATCTGTACGGACCGAGTGTGGCTTATGACACCTATCGTCCGGCTTATGCACACGCTATCCTTTACTGGGAGGACACCGAAGAAATTCTTGAAGCTGCTGCGGCGGACGGTGTCAGCATCAGCGACAGCAAGGAAACACTTGAGTGGATCACCAATGACAATATCGGAACATATTTCACCGATGTACAGGCTTCCATCATCGGCACGATGGAGGGCGACGGTTCCTTTGAAAACCCATATCTGATATGGGATGCGCAGAACTGGCGCTATCTGGACTATCTCGGCAGGCTCGGAAAGCTTTCAAGCTCCTATTACGGCTGGGATCGGGGTACTAACGTCAAACTGATGGCAGACATTACCCTTTCCGACCGCGACGGAACGTTCACCACTCTCGGCGGCGGCAAGCATAGGGAAGTTCACAACTCAGGCTATACCTATACCGGCAACTTTGACGGCAACGGACATACCATTACCCTTGATGTCAATGAAAGTATCAATGATGGTACCGCAGGCTTCGGTCTGATCGAAAGTACAGGCGGCGCTTACATCAAGAATCTGCATATCTCCGGCAGGATGGTATCGTCGGAAACGAACACCGGTCTGCTTGTCGGCTATGCGTCCAGCCACGACCGTATCTATAACTGCTCAAGCGATGCAGAGCTTGTCCTTCTGGGCAGCGGAGAATTTAATTCCGGTGCGCTTATAGGCTGTTCATATTGTTCATACCTTGAAAACTGCCATTTCACCGGAAGTATCATCGGTGACGACCCGGCTATCCCCGACGGCGAGGACGACGGCACGACCATTACCGCAGTCGGCGGCTTTATAGGGGAAACTTACAGCTCCAGCGGCATAAAGGTAATGAAAAACTGTTACTTTGCTCCGTCCGAGATAAAGGTCAGCAGCACGAAAAGCTGTATCCTCTACCGCCCGTACTACGGCTCATATTCGGGCTGGTGCGGCGTTGAAACGATTGAAAACAACTACTACAACGCAGAAGCTCTGAAGCTGGGCGGCGCAGATATGGGCGACCTCGATCAGGGTATGTCCGATGCAGAGGGTGTTGACTCCCTTAACGAAACGGAATTCTGGGAGGACGGACAGATCACCATGCCGAAGGCTACAGCCGAGGCTAACCCCGGCACGCGCAATTTTGTCTATACGGGCGGCGAGCACCGCATTTTTATGGACTTACAGGCGGACGCTTATAACGGCGGCGGCACTCTTCTTGCAAGAGGAGAAAGTTTCCCCTATATGCCGGGCTATGCACATGACGGTATTGCTCAGTATAAGGTAAATGACGGCGCATGGTCGGCAACACCTCCGCTTGCAACGGATGTCGGCGAATATACAGTTTACTACCGCGCCGCGGGTGACGCTTATCACCGTGACAGCGACATACAGAGCATACAGGTAACTATCGCAGAGCCGCAGGAGCTCCCGGGCAGCGGTACGGCGGCTGACCCCTACACCATTTCAAACGACCTTGAATGGAGTATCTTCTGCGAGATGCATGACACAAAGGATAAATACTTCAAGCTCGTAAATGACATCGTTGTCAGTGAGAACAGGGAGTCCAAAAGAGGAAATAACCACCCCTGCGAATTCAACGGAACATTTGACGGCGACGGACACAAGATAACTCTCTATTATGTCAGCCGCGGATCATCGGACAGCCTTTTCGGAAAGATCGTCGGTCATTCGGACTATTATGACAGCGAAGCAGGAGGATGGCATTACTGGCACGCAAGCGTCAAGAATCTTGTGGTTGACGGAATAATGTATGGCGCTAATTATCTTTCGCCTATTGCCAATACGATATCAAGGGGCGGCACGGTATCCAATATCATAAGCAATATGACGCTTGTCAATCTCGCTGCAGGCGGCGACACTAATACAGCGGGTATCGTACACACAGGCGACCTGAGCGGCGGCGTACACTTCTATAACTGCAAGGTAAACGGCAAATTCTCCGCTATGAACGGCAACCAAGGCTTTGAAGGTATTTCCTTTATGAATGATTTCTGGCAGAGCGGCACGGATTTCCTTATCAAGGACTGCTACGTTGACCCCGTTTGCGAGGATATAAAAGCAGCCAGCAATAACTATGCCATTATGCGCAACTACGTTGAAGGCAAATCCACAATAGAAAACTGCTTCTACGGTCAGAGCATACTCGGCATCATCCCCGTTGACGAGGAAACAGGCGAGACTACAAATACACAGGGCATATCCGACGCAAACGGGCTTGACGCTCTGTATGCAACAGGCTACTGGGCAGACGGCAACCCCACAATGCCGAAGGCAACCATTACAAAGGCAGCAGAAAAAACAACACTGCTATATACCGAGGAAGAAGCAGTTGTTATAAACGAAGAAACAAACGAAGAAGAAACAGTAATGCAGGCTGTTTCAAAGCCCCTTATCGAAGAACAAACTTCCGAGGGCGGCACGGTATGGTATCAGGTAAACGGCGGCGAGTGGACAACAGAAGTGCCCACAGCGGCAGAAGCCGGAAAATATACCGTAAAATACAAGGCAGTCGGAGACTATCTCCACCGAGACAGCGAAACCCAGACGTCAGTTACCAACATAGTTTACGACTGGGCGACACCCACAAACGTAACGGTAACTCTCGAGGGACTTTCTTATACAGATTACGGTTCCTTCAATTCGGATTCCAATGCCGCTGTTATCGTCGGTTGGGATGATAATGACGACATTGAAAGATGCGGATTCACCGCAGAGATAGTAACTCCCGACGGAAGAAGAGGAACCTTCTTTGAGGATGCTCCCGTAGCGCATGAATACTGGAACGAGCTTTCACAGGAAAGACCTGCCGCAAAGTTCTTTGTAGGGCTTCTTTCTCCCGAGGAAGAACAGGTATTTGAAAACGGCAGAGTCAACGGAGCAAAATACGGCGATACTCTCATAATTACCGCAACCGGCTTTATTACCGTTGACGGAAACGAGATCGGATCCGTTCCTGCCGACAGCATTGACCTTGCTCTCGGCATAAGCAACGAAGGAAAGACCTTCCCCGTTCTCCCCGAAGGAATGTCAAACGATTCGGGCATAAAAGAAGATCTTGTCGTGCTTGGCGACGAGGTCCTTGCCGAAGGACTTGCAAGCGGCGGCAGAGCACCCTATCAGTTTGAAGTCTCTCTTCAGAAGGAAGGCGAGTCTGACCGCACGGTGCTGCAGGCTTATTCCTCAAACCAGATAGTGCGGTTCACACCGTCTGCGGCAGGAAGGTATAACGTTCACATCAACGCAAAGGACAGCGAGGGAAACATTTCCGGAAAAGACCTTACCCTTACTGTCAATAAGGTTCTTGCAAACCTTTCACAGATCTCGGCGGAGGAGATAGTCATAGGCGACAGCGTGACTGTAAGCGCAGCAGCAGAGGGCGGTATCGGTGAATACAGATATCAGCTCAGCTGCAGAAAGACCGGCACTGAAAACTGGGACGAAATGGTCTCTGTATACGGAACTGAAAGCGAAGGCAGCTTCACCCCGGATTCAACGGGCACCTATGAAGTCAGGGTAAACATAAGAGACGATAGAGGAACAGTCGTTACAAAGAGCTTTACCGTTAAGGTAAACAAGCTGCTTGAAAACCTCTCCGTTATTTCCGAAAATGAGATAGTTATCCGCGGAACTGTCAAGGTAACTGCAGCGGCAGAGGGCGGTATCGCTCCTTATCAGTATGAGGTAAGCTTCAAGCATGCTGATTCCTCAAAATTCACCGTTTCACAGGCCTACAGCACAAACACCACAGTAAACGTCAAGCCAGGCAAGGTAGGAAACTATACTATACGCATAAACGCCAAGGATTCAAGAGGTGTCGTTGTTACAAAGGATATCGAAGTCAAGGTAAATAAAGAGCTTGAAAACCTCTCTACAGTTTCCGCCGATGAAATAGTATTGCGTGATACGGTAACAGTCACGGCAAATGCCGAAGGCGGTATCGCTCCTTATAAGTATGAAGTAAGCTTCAAGCATGAGGATTCGGCAAGCTTTACCGTAAAACAGAATTACAGCACAAATGCAAGAGTATCCGTAAAGCCCGGAAAGGCAGGAAACTATACCATCCGCGTAAAAGTAAAGGATTCAAAGGGAACGGTCGTTACAAAGGATATTGAGGTCAAGGTAAACAAGCTTCTCGCAAATCTTTCGGCTATCTCAGAAAACGAGATAGTTGTCGGAGAAACAGCTGCCGTTACGGCTTCCGGCGAAGGCGGTATAGCGCCATATCAGTATCAGGTCACAATGACACGTGATGACTCCGATGAGCTTATAATTGTTCAGACCTACAGCGAAAACGATAATATCGCAGTCACACCGGCTGCCCCCGGAAATTATACCGTAAAAGCAGACTTGAAGGATTCCAGAGGTGTTGTCGAAACAAAGACATTTGAGCTGAAGGTCAACAAGCTTCTTGAAAACCATTCCGTCATTTCGACAGATGAGATCGTTCTGCGCGACACTGTTACCGTCAATGCAGCGGCAGAGGGCGGCCTTGCTCCTTATCAGTATGAGGTCAGCTTTAAGCATGCGGATTCCGCAGGTTTTACCGTAAAACAGGCATACAGCGAAAATACAGCGGTCGATGTCAAGCCCGGCAAAACCGGAGAATATATCATACGGATAAACGCTAAGGACGCAAGAGGTACAGTCGTTACAAAGGATTATTATGTTGCAGTAAACAAGGCGCTTGAAAATTCTTCGGCAGTTTCCGCTGAAGAGATAGTACAGGATGACAGCGTAACGATAACAGCGGCAGCAGATGGCGGTATCGCTCCTTATCAGTATGAGGTCACCTATAATGCCGAAGGCTCAGACGAAATAAAGACTCTCAGCTCTTACAGCTCCGACAGCTCCGTTATTTTCACACCTGCATCTGTAGGAAACTACACTATACAGGTCAACGCAAGGGATTCAAGGGGCGTTGTCGAAACAAAGAGCTTTGAGCTAAAGGTCAACAAGCAGCTCGAAAACCTCTCTGGTGTCTCAGCGACTGAGATAGTAATCCGCGGGACCGTCAAGGTCACGGCTTCGGCAGAGGGCGGTATCGCTCCTTATAAGTATGAAGTCAGCTTCAAGCATGCCGATTCAACGAAATTCACCGTTTCACAGGCTTACGGCACAAATCAGACAGTTTCAGTCAAGCCCGGAAAGACAGGCATTTACACCATCAGAGTAAATGTAAAGGATTCAAGGGGAATAGTCTCCGCAAAAGACTTTGAAGTAAAGGTCAACAAGGCTCTTGAAAACCATTCTGCAGTGTCTGCCGAAGAAATAGTACTTCGTGATACTGTCACAGTAAATGCTGCGGCAGAGGGCGGTATAGCTCCCTATACCTATAAGGTCAGCTTCAAGCATGCAGATTCGGCAAGCTTCACAGTAAAACAGAATTACAGCAGCAATCCGACAGTAGCAGTAAAGCCCGGTAAGGCAGGCGATTATTTGATCCGCGTCTACGCAAAGGATTCAAAGGGCACCGTTGTTACCAAGGATATATCCGTAACAGTCAACAAGCAGCTTGCGAACCTTTCATCAATAGTTGAGGAAGACATTCTGCTCGGTGATTATGTAATGATGGATGCTGCAGCGGAAGGCGGCCTCGGGGCTTACACATATGATTTCAAGTACAAAAATTCATCGTCTGACTCCTGGACGACCCTCGGTACAGAATCCGGCAATGAAGCCGAAGCCTGTTTCAAGCCGACAAGCGCTGCTTCCTATGATATAAGGATCAGCGTAAAGGACGGCAGGGATGTAATCGTTGAAAAGAATTTCACAGTCAATGTACATCCTGTGCTGAAAAACAATTCTGTCATAGAAATAGATGATACTGTTACCGTAACAGCAAATGCAACAGGCGGCATCGGCGAATACGCTTATCTGATGAGATACAAAAAGTCAGCAGAAACGACCTGGACTACCATAGGAACAGATAAGACCGGCACATTTGAGCCTGAAACCAATGTATACTATGACGTTATTGTCAAGGTCACAGATGCAGCCGGAAATGTAAAAGCAAAGAGATTCTCCTTCTGCGTTCCTGCGGAGCTTGAAAACACCTCATCTGTAGCAGCTGAAAGCATCAGCTTCGGCGAGAAAATAGAAATAACAGGAAGCGCTTCGGGAGGGACCGGCAGCTACACCTTCGCTTATTACTATAAGAGAGATAATGCTTCAAAATGGACAGCCATAGGTCAGCCGTATACCGAAAACATATCAGCTTCGATAAAACCGGTATACCGCGGCAAGTATCTTGTAAAAGTCATCGCACAGGACGAGCTGGGTGAAACATCAGTATCATATTTTGAAGTAACAGTAGAATAAAGCTTTCCCGGGGAGCAGCCGCAGACATAAACTATGCGGTTGCTCCTGCACTCTTACTTATAGTGTTTTTCAGATATACCGGGCGCATTGTGAATGAGCAATTGTTGTTTGCTTTTCCAGAACGGAATAAAGTACTGCAGCGCCCGCGTTCGCCTACCTTGCGGCGAACTTTTATTATAGTGTTTTTTTTAGAGGTGCCGCGAGCTTTGCTCGCGGCACCTCTGAAAAAACAAGTCTTAAAATAGCCCGGTCGCGCCGAAAGGCGCGGTCGGGCGGACGGGACAGTGTTAATGCGACAGCGCGATTTGACACCGGCGGCACGCCGGCGCCGCAGGGTAAGCACACCCTCAGCCTGAAATTTGACATATATATTTCTATGATGTAAAATCAGATAATAAATAGCATATCAAGGGGCATAATATGGTTATCGAAGCTTTTGAAACAGAACGCCTGAAGATAAGAGAGTATACAAGAAGAGACATCGATGCTTTCTTGTCGGTAATACAACAGCCGGAGATCAGGGCGACTACCGTCGGGATCCCCGAGGACTATACAAGATCGCGCGCAAAGGAATGGTTCCGCTTTCTGCAGCAGGCAAGAACGAAAATGCAGTCTCTGGAATATGGGGTCTTCCTGAAAAACACCGGACGCTATGTCGGCAATGTCGGACTCATAAACATCAGCATGCAGCATAACCATGCCGACATTTCATATTATATCGACAGGGATCATCAGAATATAGGGATCGCAACTGAAGCTGCCGCAGAAATGCTTCGCTTCGGGTTCT
Source organism: uncultured Ruminococcus sp. (assembly GCA_902803385.1). Lineage (GTDB taxonomy): Bacteria > Bacillota > Clostridia > Oscillospirales > Acutalibacteraceae > UBA1213. Next base: position 7,967 of record CADCPT010000071.1, on the reverse strand, counting down.
GCGATCTCGGCTTTGAAAAGATATCCGGGGTTTGCCTTTCGGTTAATCCCGCATCTCGCAGAGTAATGGAAAAATTAGGCATGAAATATGAAGGCACAAGCCGTCATGAGCTGTTGAAAAACGGTGTCTATTATGACACAGACCGCCTTTCTATACTTAAAAATGAGTATATTACAAACTGTAAAAGTTGAAAGACGGTTGGTTTTCAACACCGAAAAGTTGAAAATGTTGATTAAACATTACAAAATGTAATTTTGTTATCAATTATTACATCAAAATATGTCTTGATTTTTTTATAAACTCTATATATGGTGTAGTTTTTACAGTTTTTTGCAAAAAATGCAATATATACATTTTAACAAACCGGTTGATTAGTTTTCAACTTTTTCAACATTCATCTGTTGAAAGTTGTTAATTGCTCTGACAGAAAAATAATTTTCGGGTTACTACATTTTGTAAAGCTGTTTTATCACGAACATATTTTTATTTGTATAATTCTATATTATTATACTTTAGGTATATTAATTTTATTGATAAAAAGCTTGACAAAACACCCAAGATATAATATAATAAACAAGCTGACTGTTAGGTCGGCTAAAATATGGCGGTATAGCTCAGTTGGCTAGAGCATTCGGTTCATACCCGGAGTGTCGTAGGTTCGAGTCCCACTACCGCTACCATATATGGCCCGGTGGTCAAGCGGTTAAGACACCGCCCTTTCACGGCGGTAACACGAGTTCGATTCTCGTCCGGGTCAGAAACGGAGCTGTGAAAAAATTCACGGCTCCTTTGCTTTTTAGCCGCCCGGTCGCGCCGAAGGCACGGTCGGGCAGCTGGGGCAGTGTTAATTCGTCAGCCCCTTTGAAAAAACACTATTTTAAGCACGCCTACCACACGGCGCAAAGGATAATTATCAAAAAACGGAGAATTAAAAAATGAATCAATTATTTGAAATTGATCTGCACGACTATGATGGATGCACTAAGGTCTTTCGCAGACCTTCCGCAAGAGCAGTCATACTCAACGGAAACACTATAGCTCTTGTATACAGCGAAAACGAGGGATATTATAAATTCCCCGGCGGCGGTATACGCGACGAGGAGGATAAGATGCTTGCGCTTATCCGCGAAGTCAAAGAAGAGGTCGGCCTGACCGTCATTCCCGGATCCATCAGAGAATTTGGAAGCGTTATGCGCAGACAGCGAAGACTTTTTTGATGAAATAATGATACTCAGAGAAAAGATGGTTCTTGAAGTGATCAAAGAAATGTTGCATTAATGCACAATCTGTCCGACCGTGCCTTCGGCGCGACGGGCGGTCAAAAATTTGTTTTTTCGGGTGGGTGCCGGGAGCGAAGCTCCCGGCACCCACCCGAAAAAACATTATAAAAAGCGCGAATCGACGCCGGCGCCGCAGTAGCAGCTGCATTATAGCCGCTCCAGTATTGCCGCCAGCTTAAGAAAGCCCTCGGCTTTTACTATCGCGATCCCCTGTGATTCATCTCCAAGAACAACAAGCTCATCTCCGGGAGAAATATCAAACGTCTTCCTCGCCCTCGCAGGAATAACTATCTGCCCCTTCTCCCCTACAGTAACAACTCCGAAAATATGTCTCCCCTTCGGCGGCACAGGAATACCCAGTGAGTTTTTTGATTCAAAATTTGCAAGATCATCGAGTGTTACTCCGAAAATATCTGCAAGCAGCTTGCATCTGTCAAGATCGGGCATGCTGTCGCCTGATTCCCATTTTGCGATCGACTGGCGGCTTACACCCACCTTTTCCGCAAGCTCCTCCTGTGACATTTTATTCAGCTTTCTCAGCTGTATCAGGTTTTCCTTGAACATCCTTTTTCTTCCCCTTTCTCTTTTTTATACCAAGTGTGAACCAGCGAAGCACCGGGATCCTTGATATGATCTCAAACAGCAGAAGTCCGCCGCCGAGAGACGTAAAAAGACCGATAATGTAGTATACAAACGGCGGCATCGCTGTCGTTTTTGAAAGCAGCAGAGCAGCGCCCGACAGGGTCAGATAATGGAAAACATATATTCCGAAGCTCCTTGAAGACATATAGGACAAAAACTTGTTTGTCTTGTTTCCCCACCTTCTGAAGCTTCCGAGTATCGCAAGGCATGTGCTCCAGCAGAATGCAACAGCCGACGGATAGGCTACAACGGGCATATCGGCATAGTTATCACCGTAATGAAGGAAAAGATACAAACCGCCGAGAATAACAGAAGAGATAATAAGCGGGATGCTGAAACGGCTCAGTCTTTCAACGACCTCATCGTGTGCGAATACGAAGTAGCCGAGAAGATATGTAAATCCGTATATGCCGAAACGGTAAACAACTACGACAGGTGTATTGAGCACAAGTCCGGAAAGGAATACGGGAATAACAAGCAAGATGAGTATGGGCGTATTGACCTTTTCGGTCAGCTTGTAGAGCTTTCCCTTTTCTATCTTTGCGATAAGCGCAAGACCAAGCGACAGCATCCAAAGAAGCTGTGCGAACCACAGAACTCCCTGACCGGAAAGCACCATTATAAGATAATTGACTATGCCGGGCACTTCGCCGGGGATACTTTCAAACGCGTTGCTTATCGACATGCTGATATAGCCCTGGAGCCAGTAGAAAACAAACAGACCGAGAGTTGAGGGCACCAGAAGCTTTGTTGTTCTTGAACCGATAAACTCCTTGATCGTATGTTTTTCAAGATAGTAGCGCGAGCACATTCCGGCTACAATGAACAGCAGCACCATAAACCACGGGTATAACAGATAAATTATACCGTCCTGCCATTGTTTTTCATGAAAGGCTCCGATAGTTCCTGCGCTTACTATACCGTTATACATATATATAACGTGATATACAGCAACTATACATACCGTGACCCACCTTATGTTGTCCAGGTAATACTTTCTCATACATATTCCACCTTTGCAACTGATGTTAACATTATTATACAGAGCAGAAATGCAATTGTCTATCAATTTTTCTTAACATTTTTTGAGCCGGATGTTAATAACAGTAGCAAAAAAGATATTTCCTTGGTGTGCGCCCGAAGGAAGTGTCTCCCTGGTGCGCCTACCCTGCGGCGCGCTTCCCATATAGTACAAGGGGCTGTCGCATTAACACTGCCCCATCCGCCCGACCGTGCCTTCGGCGCGACCGGGCTGCTAAAAAATTCTTTTCCAGGGGTGCCAGGCGCTTCGCGCCTGGCACCCCCGGAAAAAACACTGTAAAAAGTTTGCCGCCGGAGCTTATTCTATGTCAAGCTCCGGCGGCTCGTCAATATGCTCACCTACGTATTTTCCGTTTTTCTTTCTCTGACGCACACATTCCGTCAGAAGATATTCTATCTGACCGTTTACCGAACGAAAATCGTCCTCAGCCCATGCGCACAGTGCGTCATACAATTCTTTTTTCAGCCGCAGCGGCACTTGCTTTTTTTCGCTCATAGGATCCCCCCTCAGACACCCGCGGCAGAATCTGTCGGATCCTGCCGCTGTAAAGCTGTTATCAGTAAAGCGAACCTGAATTCACAACAGGCTGAGCGTCATGATTGCCGCAAAGAACTACCAGAAGGTTAGATACCATAGCAGCTTTTCTTTCATCATCAAGCTCTACTATTTTGTTTTCGTTCAGGCTCTCAAGAGCCATCTGAACCATTCCGACAGCTCCGTCAACAATAAGCTTTCTTGCGTCTACAACGGCGCTTGCCTGCTGTCTCTGCAGCATAGCCGCTGCGATCTCGGGTGCATACGCAAGATATGTGATCCTTGCTTCTATTATCTCCAGTCCGGCCTCGCTTACTCTTTTCTGGATCTCGTCCTTAATACGTCCTGCAACAAGCTCGCTCGATCCGCGAAGGCTGCCTTCGTCTGCTATGCCGTCACCTGTAGTATCAACATTGGGAGCTACGTCATAGGGATAGATTCGGACGATCTCGCGCAGGGCAGCATCGCACTGCAGCGAAAGGAATTCCTTGTAGTTATCTACATCAAAAACAGCCTTTGCGGTATCTGTTACCTTCCAGATTACAGCAATGCTTATTTCTATAGGATTGCCGAGACAGTCGTTGATCTTCTGCTTGTTATTGCTGAGCGTCATGATCTTGAGGGATATCTTTTTGCCGCCGACTTCGCCGCTGCTCTGTGTAACGGCAGCTCTCTGTCCTCCGACATCGTCACTCTGTCTGAGCTTTGTGGATGCAGCGGGGTTAAAAGCTGTGCAGAAGGGATTTACAAAGTAGAATCCGGCTTCCTTCAGCGTACCCTTGTATTTGCCGAAGAGAGTGAGCACCAGAGCTTCGTTGGGATTGATGAGCTTCAGGCCTGCGCACATTATAGATGCGAGTACTATCAGCACAGGGCTTAATACCAATGAAAACATACCTAGCAATGTCAGACCCGGGGTATATTCATCGGCAACCTCCAGGCCGCCTATACCAAAGATCCCAAGCGCACCGCCTGCCAGGAACATCAGTATTATCAGCATCAGAACAGGGATACCGAGTTTTTTTGTTGTGTAGATCTTTTCCGTCATAATTATTACCTCCTTACATAGAAGCGTATCGCTTCTGTATCTATATGATATCACTATGATATCAGTTTGTCAATGCTTTTTTAAAAAATTTTTGTTTTCTACACTGCATCGCACTGCTATATCCGTGTTTTTTCAGGGGTGCCAGGCGCGAAGCGCCTGGCACCCCTGAAAAAACAAATTTTTACCAGCCCGGTCGCGCCGAAGGCGCGGTCGGGCGGACGGGACAGTGTTAATGCAGCATCCACTAAAAACTATTAAATGCGCCGCGAAACTACTAAGTTACACGGCGCATTTATAATATAGATTATTTGATCACATCAATGCCCATATAGGGTCTTAGAACCTCCGGAACGGTCACGCTGCCGTCAGCATTCTGATACTGCTCAACAATGGCAGGGATAACACGGCTCGTCGCAAGACCTGACGCATTCAGAGTATGTGCAAAATGCATCTTCTTGTCCTCGCCTCTGTAGCGGACATTTCCGCGGCGTGCCTGATAATCTCTTGCGTTTGACGCAGAGCTTACCTCCTTGTAAATTTCCATAGAGGGAATCCAGACCTCGATATCATAGGTGCGTGCCATTGAGAATGAGCAGTCGCCTGCTGCAAGCTTGCTGAGTCTGTAATGCAGGCCAAGCTCCTGAACGAGACGCTCTGCCTTTTCAACAAGCTCCTTGAATGCGATGTCAGACTTGTCGTCCTCAGTGTACTGTACCATTTCAACCTTGTTGAACTGATGTCCGCGGATCATGCCTCTTTCCTCGCTGCGATATGAACCGGCTTCTCTACGGTAGCAGGGTGTGTATGCGATATACTTTCTCGGCAGCTCTTCTGTTGTCAGTATCTCATCTCTGTGGAGGTTTACAAGTGCTGTCTCTGCTGTGGGAAGCATGAATTTCTCGTCATTAGTGGTAGGGTTCTTTATCCAGTAGACCTCATCCGTGAATTTCGGGAACTGTCCTGCAACATAGCCGCACTGATAGCCCAGCATATGCGGCGGAAGGATGAATTCAAATCCGTCTTTGATGTGCTCATTGATAAAGAAGTTGAGGAGCGCCCATTCCATCCTTGCGCCCCAGCCGCGATAAAGCCAGCTTCCTGCGCCGGCGATCTTTGCTCCGCGCTCATAGTCTATCATCCCAAGGCTCTCGCAAAGCTCGACATGATTTTTCATCGGAAAGTCAAACTGAGGCTTTTCGCCGAAATAACGCAGGGGTTCGTTCTGCTCCTTGCCGCCGGCAACAACATCATCATCCGGAAGGTTCGGGAGTGAAAGAAGAAGTCCCTTCATCTTTTCGTCTATTTCGCCGACTTCCTTTTCGCTTTCCTTAACTGCAGCAGCAAGCTCCTTCATTTTTGCCATTATCTCAGAAGCATCTCCGCCTGCCTTCTTTATCTGCGGGATCTGCTTGCTTGCGGCATTCTGCTCTGCCTTCATAGCTTCTGTTTTGCCCAGGAGCTCACGGCGCTTTTCATCTACTGCACGGATCTCGTCAACTATATTGTCAAGATCCATTTCGCGCTTTTTTATCCTTGCCTTTACTTCATCGGGATTTTCTCTGATAAGCTTAATGTCTATCATTTCTGATTACTCCTTTATGTTTCTGTTTTATTAAACCGCATATAAAAGCGGATATCATACCTTATTCAAACAGCTTTGCAAGCTCTCCCAGGTCGTCCTCGCTGTAAAACTCTATTTCAAGCACTCCGCCCGAGCCGTCCGCAGCATTTCGTACCTTTACCTTTCGGCTCAGGTGCTCGTTCAGTGCAAGCTCGACCTCGTCAAAGAAGGTGGCTCTGCTGTGAACAGGCGGGGCTTCCTTCTTCTGTTCTGCGGCTTTTTTTACAGCCTTTTCAATATCCCTGACGGTCAGGTCGTTCGATTTCACCGCCTGGGCTGTCTTTATCATCAGCTCCTCATCCTCAAAGCCTAAAAGCGCTCTGGCATGACCTGAGGATATCTCACCGTCCGAAACCATATCAAGAATCACACGGGGAAGCTTCAGAAGCCTCATTGCATTTGCCACAACAGGACGGCTCTTCCCAACTGATTTTGATATTTCCTCCTGCGTGAAGCCGTACTGCTCGGAAAGGACCCTGTAGCCCATCGCTTCTTCAACGGGATTAAGGTTTTCTCTTTGCAGGTTTTCTATCATGGAAAGCGTCATCATTTCTGAATCTGACATTTCCCTTATTATTACGGGTACCTCTGTCAGTCCTGCCATCCGCGAAGCTCTCCAGCGGCGCTCGCCTGCCACGAGCTGATAGCCGCCCTCCGGCAGAGGACGAACAAGCAGCGGCTGAAGCACTCCATGCAGAGCTATTGAATCCGCAAGCTCTCCCAAAGCCTCCTCGTCAAAATCATGCCTTGGCTGAGCACGGTTCGGTTCTATCTCCCCTATTCTTAGGGTTACGGCGCTTCCGCCGTCGTCCGTTTCGTTTTCCATAAATATAAGGTCAAGTCCTTTTCCGAGACCGCCTTTTTTCGACGCCATTTATCCCACCTCAATTAATGATTATTCTTTATTATCTCTTTTGCCAGATCGTTATATGCCTGCGCACCCTTGGAATTCTTGTCGAAATACATTATCGGCTGACCGAAGCTCGGAGCCTCCGACAAGCGCACTCCTCTCGGTATGACCGCTGAAAATACCTTTCGCGGAAAAAACTTCTTGACCTCCTGAACTACCTGTTGGGTAAGGTTGAGCCTTCCGTCGTACATTGTAAGAAGCACACCCTCAATATCGAGGAAGCTGTTATACCTGCGTTTGATAATCCTTACGGAATTCATAAGCTGTGAAAGACCCTCAAGAGCGTAGTATTCCGGCTGGATAGGAACAAGTATGGTATTTGCCGCACAAAGCGCATTGGATGTTATAAGCCCGAGTGACGGAGGACAGTCGATAAATATGTAGTCGTAATTATCCTTAATAAGAGCCAACGCATTTTTCAAGCAGGATTCCCTGTGCTCCATATCCGCAAGCTGCAGGTCAGCCGCCGCAAGCTCTATTGCCGAGGGTATTATATCCAGATTTTCAAATTCGGTATGAACGACAGCCTCTTCTGCTTTTATTCCTTCTATCATAACGCTGTAGGAGGAATACCTTATAGATCTCTTATCAACTCCGACACCGCTTGTGGCATTACCCTGGGGATCTATATCCACCAGAAGACATTTTTTTCCGAGGAGACCTATGGCGGCGCTCACATTTACTGCAGTTGTAGTTTTTCCCACGCCGCCCTTCTGATTGGTAACAGCAATGATCTTTCCCATTATCCCATCTCCCGAAATTTCCTTTTTTCATAACACCTAAGTATTATAACATAAAATTAAACCTTATTCAATCGCCGAAGGCGAAATTTTAATAATTTTATTAAACGTTCGCTCAGGCGTCGGCTGAGGGCGCGAAGCGACCGAAAC
>CADCPT010000070.1 GCA_902803385.1 uncultured Ruminococcus sp. | reverse complement strand
AGGCCACTATGCAGTAGGTCAGTTCAACATCAACAATCTTGAGTGGACAAAGGCTATCCTTCTTACAGCTCAGGAGCTTAACTCTCCCGTTATCCTCGGCGTATCTGAGGGTGCAGGCAAGTATATGACAGGTTTCGGCACAGTTGCAGCTATGGTTAAGGCTATGGACGAATCTCTCGGTATCACAGTACCGGTAGCTCTTCACCTCGACCACGGTACATATGAAGGCTGCTACAAGTGTGTAAAGGCTGGCTTCACTTCCATCATGTTTGACGGTTCACATTATCCCTTCGAGGAGAACCTTGCTAAGTCACAGGAGCTTGTTAACGTTGCTCATAATCTCGGTCTTTCAATCGAGTGTGAGGTTGGCTCTATCGGCGGCGAAGAAGACGGCGTTGTAGGTATGGGTGAATGTGCAGATCCTGACGAGTGCAAGACAATTGCTGATCTGGGCGTTGATATGCTTGCAGCTGGTATCGGTAATATCCACGGTAAATATCCTGAAAACTGGCAGGGTCTTTCTTTCGAGACTCTTGACGCTATCCAGGCTAAGACAGGCGAAATGCCCCTCGTTCTCCACGGCGGCACAGGCATTCCGGCAGATATGATAAAGAAAGCTATCTCTCTCGGCGTTTCAAAGATCAATGTTAACACTGAGTGCCAGCTTTCCTTCCAGGAAGCAACAAGAAAGTACATCGAGGCAGGCAAGGATCTTGAAGGCAAGGGCTTCGACCCCAGAAAGCTTCTCGCTCCCGGCTTTGAGGCTATCAAGGCTACAGTCAAAGAGAAGATGGAGCTTTTCGGTTCTGTCGGCAAGGCATGATCCGGGCAGCACAATAGTTTTCAAAAACAGTTCAGAGGGCACATTGGCGTCTTTGCCGCCAATGTGCCCTGTAATTTTGAATAAGTGAGCGCCTACCTTGCAGAGACCTTTCATAACAGTTTTTCAAAGCGAGCTGTCGCATTAATAATGCCCCGTCCGCCCGACCGTCGCTGCGCAACGACCGGGCTGTAATAAAAGTGCGCCGCAAGGTAGGCGCACCGGGGGGTCACTTCCTTCGGGTATTAAAAGACGGGTCGGCAGCCATGCAAAAAACTTTATTTCAGAACAGCTGCAACTGTCATAAACATCAGCTTTATGTCGTAGAAGAAATTAAAGCCCCTGAGATATTCAAGATTGTAATCCATTTTCTGCGGCAGGACTTCATTGACATAAACTTCATCGGGGTCAGAAGCGCCGTCAAGAAGCTTTTCCTCATCCTTGAACTTTATGCTCGCAAGAGAGGTTATCCCGGCAGGCATAAGAAGAGTCGCCCTCATTTCATCGGTGTAGCGGTCAACATAGCGCTCGACCTCGGGGCGCGTTCCCACGAAGCTCATCTCACCCCGGAGAACATTGAAAAGCTGCGGTAGCTCGTCAAGACGGCATTTTCTCAGGAATTGTCCGGCTTTGGTAACTCTGCTGTCCCCTTTTACCGTCACCTGCGTTCCGAGTCTCTCGGCATCCGACACCATAGTGCGAAATTTGTAGATGTAAAATACCCTGCCGTAAGTCGTGACCCGGCGCTGTCTGAAAAAGACCGTTCCCGGAGAATCGCATTTTATCCATACCGCAATTATAAGCATCGGAAGTGCAAGCAGAATTACAAGGTCAAGGGCAACAATAAAGTCGAATACCCTTTTAACGAGCAGACTGCCGCTCCTTTTTGCGATAGTGTCATAGTATGGACGTACCTTTTCGTTTCTGAGCTTTTCCGGCAGCTCTTCCCATTTTTTCATACAAACCATTCCTTCACAGCGTTTTCAGAATCCTGCATCCTTCAGCTCGCTTACGATACTTACATAGAATTCCCTTATATCAAAATCGGGCTTGTCGCGGCGCATAAGGTCTATTACATCTGCATGAGATACCCCGTCCGGAGCAAGAGATGTGAGCGCAAGGAATCTTTCCCCCCATTTTGCCGATTCAAGCGTTACAAGTCCGTCGTTGGGACCGTCAAAGAATCTTGCCAACAGATACGAAAAGTTGAGGGGAAAAACATTTCTTCCCGTATGATTTATTTTGCTGCCTATGCTCTGATAATATACATCGGGGCTGTTTGGTGTTTCCTCATTGAAGCTTGCGCAGTGTGAGGCGGTAAGGTCGCCGACGGCTGCTAAAAAATCCGGCTCCGTGTCTCCGGCAAGCATAAAGGCTCCGTTGTATTTTGAAGCAACTGTATCCCTGAGCTTTTCCGGAGCATGTCCCAAAAGCCACTCTGCAAAGACGCAGCCCCTGTGGGGAGTGTTGACGGTCGTGAGCGACGCTACATATTTGTCCATCCCGAGCTTAGTTATCGCATAGCGGCTGTCAAGCCCGCCCTTTGAATGAGCGATGATATTCACCTTTTCAGCTCCGGTGCTCTCTATCACGCTGCGTATCGTCTGCGCCAGCTCTTCGCCGCTTTTTACTATTCCCAGCGCAGACTGCTGACCGCCGTAGTATATGGTCGCGCCGTTCTTTTCAAGCTCCTTCGGTATCCTGCCCCAGTAATTGAAGCGCTTGCTGTCGCGGAAAAACACCCCATGCACAAGAACAAGGGGGTATTTAGTCTGACAGACCTTTTTGTCCGCCCTTTCCTTGTTCCTTTTGATGCGGCTCGTTTCCATATCGACCTCGCACCTTGTAACATAAATGATATTCAGAAGCGCGAAAATATGAACTATCGGTATCATACCGCAGATAAGCCCTATTATGCGCCATTTCGCGCCCATCATAGAGCTTGTGACGTACACGCGGATTATGCCGTTCCAGAAAACTATAAGCTCAGCAAGCCAGACTATCAGAGCACAGATAACGAATCTCTCCCAGATATATCCGTCAGCCGAACGGGAAAGCGACGCCGCAAGCACAGCCTCCGGCACCACGGTAACAAGAAAGGCGCAAAGAATATCTGCGCCGTCTGATTCTATCCTGAGCCGTCCCTTCACGCTTTTGCGAAAGGACGGCATAATATTTGCTCCGATAAAAAGCACCGCCGAAACGATATGAAGCTGCCATGGCAGGCGGTAAACTACCGTAAAGCACGAAAGCGATACCGCAAAAAACAGCAGAGCCGAAAGAGCTAATGATCTCAGCGTACTTTTCATTCCTTTGTATCTCCGACCGGCTTGTCTGCAGGAGCTGCAAGCTGCTCTCTTGCGACCGCAAGCATGAGCTTTATGCGGTTTTCCTGGTTTACCTTCGGGGCGCCGGGGTCGTAGTCTATAGCGACGATATTTGCTCTTTCGTTTGCCATTTTTATAGGTCTTATCATACCCTTGCCGTTTATATGGTTCGGCAGACAGCCGAAGGGCTGCGTGCATACGATATTCTCAAAGCCTGTTTCAATAAGCTCAAGCATCTCGCCCGTAAGCAGCCAGCCTTCGCCCATTTTGCTGCCGTAGCCTACCATGCCCTTTACGAGCGACTTCGTATGAGCATATGTGCCTATCGGGCGGAAACCGTATTTCTTCATACTGATTATAAGCTGCTCCTCAAGACCTATAAGATAATCGAAAAGCTTCTTTACGACTATGTATTTTGCAGCGCTGCCGCCGTAAAGCTTGTAGTCTTCGAGACGGTTGTCCACCTTGAAAAGCATGAACCCGAGTATGCCCGGCAGGTTAACTTCGCACCCCTGCTCATAGAGGAAATTCTCCAGGTCATTATTTCCGAGGCTCGAATATTTTACATATATCTCTCCGACGATACCGACCTTTACCTTCGGCTCGCTGTGATCCGTTTTAATCTTCGAGAAATCACAGGCTATCTGATCCAGATATTCCGATATCTCCTTTTTGGTAAAGCCATGACCCGAAGCAAGAACATCAGTGAGCTTTTCGACCCATTTCTGAACAAGCTCGGCGGAATCGCCCTTATTTACCTCATAGGGCTTTGTCTGATTGTCAAGAGCCATAAGCAGATCTCCGTAGATGAGCCCTGCGGCAAGCCTGCGTATCATAGGCAGCGTAAGCGAAAAGCCGCTGTTCTTTTCCAGACCGGACATATTGAGCGAAATTACCGGAACATTTTCAAAGCCTGCTTTTACAAGCGCCTTCCTCAGCAGGTGGATATAGTTCGAGGCTCTGCAGCCGCCGCCAGTCTGAGTTATCATCAGGGCGCATTTTTCTGTGTCGTATTTGCCGCTCTGCAGGGCATGGATAAGCTGACCGATTACCAGCAGCGCCGGATAGCAGGTGTCGTTATGAACATATTTAAGACCCACCTGGGCTATCTCCGGACCTTCCGTATCCAGCAGGACGCAGTTATAGCCGTAGTGGATGAATACATTTTTAAGAATATTGAAATGGATCTTGGCCATCATAGGAATGAGGATGGTATACTCCTCTTTTTTCATTTCCTTTGTAAAAACAAGTCTGCCTGTTTTATCGTAAACCAGTTCAGCCATAATAAACCCCCATACGATGTTTAATGTACTGCTTCAGCAAAAAGTGCGGCTCATCAGTCACCTACCGCTGCAAGAAGGCTTCTGAGCCTTATCTTCACGGCGCCGAGGTTGGTTATCTCATCTATCTTTATCTGGGTATATATCCTTCCGTGGCGTTCAAGTATCGCTCTTACCTCATCGGTAGTGATGGCGTCAACTCCGCAGCCGAAAGAAACGAGCTGTACGAGATTCATATCCTTCTGGTGACTTACATATTCTGCGGCGGCATACATTCTTGAATGATACGTCCACTGATTGAGAACGCTCGTTCTGACCTTTGTCTTTTCCCTGTTGCTGACGATATCCTCCGAAATGAGAGCGACATCAAAGCTTGTTATCAGCTTGTCTATGCCGTGGTTTATTTCGGGGTCAACATGATAGGGTCTTCCGGCAAGCACTATTATATCCTTGCCCTGCTCCCTTGCCTTTTCAATTATCTCTTCGCCGCGGGTGCGTATCTTTCTGAGATATGCTTCATATTCCGCATATGCTGCCTTTGCGGCGTTCTGTACTTCCTTCTTTGTGATATCGGGATAATACTTCATCAGCTCGGCATGCACCTTTTTCGGAAAATCCTTCGGGCGATGTATGCCTACAAATTCATGGAAGAACTTTATGTTGTCCATGCCCCTGATATTTGCATGTATTACCTCGGGATAATATGCAACGACCGGACAGTTATAGTGGTTGTCGCCGAGGTCTTCGTCGAAGTTATAGGACATGCAGGGGTAGAATATCTGAGTTATGCCGTTGTCAAGCAGCCACTGTACATGACCGTGGATGAGCTTTGCCGGGAAGCATACCGTATCGGACGGTATAGTCTGCTGGCCGTGCAGGTAAAGCTTGCGGTTTGAAAACGGTGAAACGACTACTTCAAAATCCAGCTTTGTGAGGAAGGTATGCCAGAAGGGAAGCAGCTCGAACATATTGAGCCCCAGGGGAATACCCATCTTTCCGCGCCTTGCGCCCTCCTTGCCCTGATAGCCTTTCAGCAGCTCCAGCTTGTACTGGTAGATATTCATGCTGTCATCCGGAGACTTTTTGGTGACAGGCTTTTCGCAGCGGTTTCCGGCAATATACTTCCTGCCGTCGCTGAAGGTGTTTATCGTAAGGCGGCAGTTGTTTGAGCAGCCGCCGCAGTTTATAGCTTTTATGGTATGGGTGAAGCGCTCCAGTCCCTCCGCGTCAAGCAGGGAGGAACGGTTCTTTGCGCCGAGCTTCTGCTGCGCGTAAAGCGCTGCACCGTAAGCGCCCATAAGTCCTGAAATATCGGGGCGGATAACATCTACGCCCATTTCCTGCTCAAACGCTCTCAGTACGGCATCATTGAGGAAGGTGCCGCCCTGGACGACTATCTTTTTGCCGAGCTCTCCGGGAGAGGATACGCGGATAACTTTATACAGCGCATTTTTAACTACGGAAAGGCAGAGTCCGGCGGAAATGTCCTCTATAGTCGCGCCGTCCTTCTGAGCCTGCTTGACTGATGAATTCATGAATACCGTGCAGCGTGAGCCGAGGTCAACAGGCTGCTTCGCAAGAAGGCCTAACTTCGAGAACTGCTCAGAGGAATAGCCGAGAGCGTTTGCAAAGGTCTGCAGGAAGGAGCCGCAGCCCGAGGAGCAGGCTTCGTTGAGGAAGATATTGTCGATGGCGCCGTTCCTTATCTTGAAGCACTTTATATCCTGTCCGCCTATATCTATGATGAATTCAACGTCCGGCATGAATTTCTTTGCCGCTGTCATATGCGCTATGGTCTCAACAACGCCAAGGTCGGCGCTGAAGGCGTTTTTGATTATTTCTTCGCCGTAGCCCGTGACTGCCGCGCCGGCGATGCGTATGTCCGGGCGCTTTTTGTATACGTTTTCGAGGAAGCCCTTTACTATCGGAACAGGGTTTCCGCTGTTGCTCATATATTCGCTGTAAAGCAGGGTGCCGTTTTCATCGGTAACGACGCCCTTTACCGTTGTAGAGCCGGCGTCTATGCCGATAAATGCTTTTGAGCGGCATTTTTCAAGGCTTCCCTTTTCCACCTTTGCGGAAGCATGCCTGCGCCTGAATTCCTCAAGCTCCTTCTCGTTATTGAAAAGAGGCTTGTTGAAGGCAAAATTGCCCGAGCCCTTGTAATGCTCAATCCTGCGCTCAGTTTCGTCAAAATCAATTGTCTTTTCAGCGCAGAGAGCAGAGCCGAGCGAAACATAATAGAGAGAGTTTTCGGGACATGTGCCCGTTGTTCCGAGGGCTTTGTCAAATCCCGCACGAAGCTGGGGAATGAATGTGAGAGGACCGCCGAGATAAACGATATTGCCCTTTATCTCACGTCCCTGAGCAAGACCGGCGATAGTCTGGTTTACTACTGCCATGAATATGGACTGAGCTACATCCTCTTTCTTTGCGCCCTGATTGAGAAGGGGCTGGATGTCTGTTTTTGCAAAAACGCCGCAGCGCGAAGCAATGGTGTAGGTCTTTTCGTGCTTTTCTGCAAGGCCGTTCAGCTCGCCTATGGGAACATTGAGAAGCGTTGCCATCTGGTCGATGAACGCACCTGTTCCGCCGGCGCATGAGCCGTTCATACGCACTTCCATTCCGCCGGAAAGGAAGAGTATCTTCGCGTCCTCTCCGCCAAGCTCTATAACGACGTCTGTTCCGGGAATAAAGGTATTTGCCGCTATTCTTGTTGCGTATACCTCCTGAACGAAATCTATGCCGCAGGCTTCGGCAACGCCCATTCCGGCAGAGCCGGACATCGCAACGGCGGCGCCCTCTGCTCCGGGCACTTCCTTTCTCACTACCTTCAGCATCTCACCTATCTTGCTCGTTATCTGGGAAAAATGCCTTTCGTAAGTCTTGTATAAGATGTTGTTGTTTTCGTCGATGGCAACGCACTTAACAGTGGTTGAACCGATATCCAGTCCTATTCTTATCAAGCGTCTCTCTCCTTATCAAATTCAAGTCGATCAAATTAAATCCACTCAACCAAAATAATATTATAGAATAAAAACGACGACATATTATTCTAAATTAGAACAATATTTTTAAAAAAGAAACCAAAAACGCCGAATTTTCCCTTGGTGTTCGCTGAATTTTTCGTACACTATTGTATTTTCTCCGGAATTGTACTATAATCTGAAAAGAACGTCTCAGTTTGCCGGTGATACCGTCAAAAAGAAAGGATGCTTATGCTTAAATTACTGAGTGCAATAAAACAGCATCGCCGCACGATACTGTTCCTGTGCGATCTTATACTCTGGAATTTATCGTATTATCTTTCCTTTGCGATAAATGCAGATGATTTTTTGCTGTCAAAGACGATAGCCCCGTTCCTGTGGGGACTGCTGACAGCCAATATATGCTACACTGCCGTTTTCATGCTTTTCAGGCTTTACAACAAGCTCTGGCGCTATGCTGATATCGAGGATTTCTTCTACACCGCCATAGCTTCGCTGACGGCAAACCTCGCATTTATGGTCATAACCATGACCATAGGCTTTTTCCTGCCCGAATTCAACCTCGGCACAAGGGTATACATAACCTTTGCTCTTATGTCGGCATTCTTTGTTATGATGTTCAGGATAATATACCGCCTGAACAAGATACTTGAACGCCGCAACCTTGCCCAGAAGGCGAAAAAGCGCCTGATGGTCATAGGAGCAGGCGAGGGCGCTCTGTCCGTACTGAACGAGCTTGCAAAGACCCCGGGAAACGAATACATCCCGGTCTGCATAGTCGATGACGACAAGGAAAAGCTTCACCGCCGAATTGCCGGAGTAGAGGTCGCAGGCACTACATATGAAATACCGGATATATGCCGCGAATACGGCGTAGAGGTCATACTTTTCACCATATCCCAGATAAGCATAACAGACAAGAAAAGGATACTTGACGCCTGCACCCAGACTCACCTTGAGGTAAAGATAATCCCCAATATATACAACCTTATGACCTCCGGCGTTCCGATAACCTCGTCGATGCGTCAGGTGGAGGTCGAAGACCTTCTCGGCCGTGAGCCTGTGGTTTTCGATACGGAAAAATACGGCAAATACATTATCGGCCAGACTGTTCTTGTAACGGGCGGCGGCGGCTCCATCGGCTCGGAGCTGTGCCGTCAGATAGCCAGACTGAAGCCCCGGCATCTTATCATCCTCGATATTTACGAAAACAATGCCTATGAGATACAGCAGGAGCTTATCCGCAAGCACGGCTCAGACCTTTCGTTCGAGGTTCAGATAGCTTCCGTTCGTGACAGAAAGAAGCTTGAGCATATATTTGCAACAAGGCACATCGACGTTGTATTCCATGCGGCGGCGCACAAGCATGTTCCGCTTATGGAAACGAACCCGGAGGAAGCGGTAAAGAACAATGTTTTCGGTACGCTCAAGCTTGCCGAAACTGCGGATAAGTACAAGGTAAAGAATTTCGTTCAGATATCCACCGACAAGGCGGTAAACCCCACAAGCGTTATGGGCGCGTCAAAAAGAATATGCGAAATGATAATTCAGATGATGGGCCGCCGCAGCAAAACGACGAATTTCGTTGCTGTGCGCTTTGGAAACGTACTCGGGTCAAACGGCTCTGTAATCCCGCTTTTCAAGGAACAGATACGCACCGGCGGCCCCGTTACCGTCACCCATCCGGATATCATACGTTACTTCATGACAATACCGGAGGCTGTTTCTCTCGTGCTTACGGCAGGAAGCCTTGCAAAAGGCGGAGAGATATTCATTCTCGATATGGGCGAGCCTGTAAAGATCAGGGTGCTTGCAGAAAACCTGATACGCCTTTCCGGCTTCAAGCCCTATGACGACATAAAGATAGAATACACAGGCCTCCGACCAGGCGAAAAGCTTTACGAAGAGCTTCTTCTCAACGAAGAGGGCATAACCAAAACCGACAACAAAAAGATATACATCGGCAAGCCCATAGATTTTTCGGAGGATGAATTCTTCATCCACCTGAAAAACATCTACTATGCCGCAAACAATAATGACAAGGACGAGGTAGAGAAAATCATCGGCGAAATGATACCGACATATCATCATGAAAAGACAGGAACGCAGTCTTTGCCGGACGACATTGAAACCGGGGAAGTCTGATCCGTCATACGACTGTTACGGGGGTGTGAAAAATCTTTTTTCTTTTATACAAGCCTTTGAATCATCAGAATATCCGATAAAATGCGGCTTACCGTCTAATCACTACTTTGAGACAGTACGCAATAAAGTAAGAAATCGTCATTGCAATAGAAAAAACGACTTCATATACATCT
>CADCPT010000069.1 GCA_902803385.1 uncultured Ruminococcus sp. | reverse complement strand
GGAAGCTCAGGAAACACAGGATGTACAGGCAGCCGGGGAAGCTCAGGAAACACAGGATGTACAGGCAGCCGGGGAAGCTCAGGAAACTCAGGATGTACAGGCAGCCGGGGAAGCTCAGGAAACACAGGATGTACAGGTAGCCGGGGAAGCTCAGCCTGCAGCACAGTCTCCGTCAGAGTCTCCTCAGCCGGAAGCAGCATCCGAAAAGCCCGTTCGTCCGGCGTTCATATTCGAGCGCGATGCAGGCATAATCTTTGAAACTGCTCCTCAGCCTCAGCCGATAAGCGTCGGTGCGGCAACACCCTTTACAAACATCCCGAGGCTTGAAAGCGTCAATGCCGACGATTACAACAGGGAGTTTGAAGCTCTCAGAAAGGCTGCAAAGAAGGATCCCATCCCGGTCCCGACAGAAAAGAGCGAATTTGAAAAGAAATTCGGTTCAACACGGCCTTCGTCGCAGTCCCCGGCAGCTAAGAATGTTCAGAGCAGCAGTAGTATTTCTTCCGATGGAACAAAAGACCCGTTTGCTCCGGGCAGCGGATATGAAGATGAAAAGCCTGCAAAGAAAAGCGGCTTCGGCTCCAAGCTGAAAAGATCCATCGGAAAGCTGTTTTCATCCGCGGAAGATGACGAAGAATGATCATCGTAAAACGATCAGGAGAATTCTATGGGAAGAATCATAATCAGTAATGTCCGTATACTTGATCCCTCTTCAGACAGGGACAAAACGGGCAGCATATATATCAATGGCGGTGTTTTCACTGATGCATTTGAAGCAGACAGCGATACGACCGTTATCGACGGCAGCGGTATGACCGCTGCTCCGGGTCTTGTTGACCTTCACGTTCATCTGCGCGACCCGGGACAGACGCAGAAGGAAGATATCATCAGCGGATGCCGCGCTGCAGCGGCAGGCGGAGTCACAAGCCTGCTTGCGATGCCGAATACATCTCCGGCGGTCGATAGTGCCGAAACTGTAAGCTACATACGCGAAAAGGCGGAAAAAGCCGACGCTCATGTCTATGTGGTCGGTGCCGTTACCAAGGGACTGAAAAGTCAGGAAGCGACGGATATAGACGAGCTTTATGCCGCCGGGATAGCGGCTCTCTCCGATGACGGAAGACCTGTGGAAAACACCGTTATGATGGTCAATGCCATGAAAAAAGCGGCAGAGCTTGGGATACCGGTCACTGCGCACTGTGAGGATCCTTATCTTGCCGGAGGCAAAGTGAATGAAGGCAGGGTCAGTGAAAAGCTCGGCGTTAAAGGAATGCCGAGAGCTGCTGAGGATGCCGGAACGGCAAGGGAGATATCCCTTGCGGCTGCATACGATCTGCCTGTACACATATGCCATGTGAGCACATATACCTCGGCAAATATGATAAGAGCCGCCAAGGCGGACGGCGTTAAGGTGACGGCGGAAACAGCTCCGCATTATATCATGCTGACGGAGGACGCTGTTCTTTCGGGAGACGCTGATTACCGCATGAACCCTCCGCTCAGAACAGAACGCGACCGTCTTGCTATGATAGAGGCTCTTTGCGACGGAACGATAGATGCCATCGCTACCGACCATGCGCCTCATACTCCGGCGGAAAAGGCTGATTTTGAAGCTGCTCCTAACGGCTCGATAGGCATGGAGACATCCTTTGCCGCAAGCTACACCGTGCTTGTCAGCGGAGGATATATGAGCGAAGCGCAGCTTATTGAAAAAATGTCCTGCGCCCCGGCGAGAATACTCGGGATAGACGCAGGAACTACAGAGATCGGCGCCCCTGCTGATCTGATGCTCTATAAAAAAGAAAAATGGACGGTAGATCCGGAAAAGCTGCATGGAAGATCGAAGAATACGCCGTTCAAGAATATGACGCTCGATGCAAAGGTAAAGCTTACGATCTGCGCCGGACGTATAGTATATATTGATATCTGAGGAGGAAACAAAATGTCATTTGACAGACTTATAGACAATATCAGGGAAAAGCAGAATCCTACCGTAGCAGGACTTGATCCGAAGCTTGATTACATACCCGATTATATAAAGGCTTCCGCTTATGAAAAATACGGCAAAACCTTTGAGGGTGCTGCCGAAGCCCTTTTTGAATTCAACAAGGGTCTGATAGACGCGCTTTGCGATATCGTTCCTGCTGTAAAGCCGCAGGCGGCATATTACGAAATGTACGGCTGGCAGGGAGTACGCGCCCTTGAAAGAACTATAGCCTATGCAAAAGAAAAAGGAATGTTCGTTATAACCGACGGTAAGCGCAACGATATCGGCACCACGATGCAGGCATATGCCGCAGCCCATATCGGAACGACCGATATAGAAGGAACGGAAGCGGACGCTTTTGGTGCAGACGCTCTTACAGTCAACGGCTATCTCGGAACAGACGGCGTAAAGCCTCTTCTTGATATCTGCAAAAACAGCGACAAGGGCATTTTTATCCTTGTAAAGACATCCAATCCTTCATCAGGTGAGCTTCAGGACAGAAAGCTTGACGACGGAAAGACCGTATATCGCACGATGGGCGATATGTGTGAAGCCTGGGGCGAGGAAGCTCCCGGAAAGCTCGGTTATTCATCCGTCGGCGCGGTCGTCGGCGCTACATATACGGAGCAGCTCGGCGAGCTGAGAGCAGCCCTGCCCCATACCTTCTTCCTTGTTCCCGGTTACGGCGCTCAGGGCGGCGGTGCGGCAGACGTTGCACCGGCCTTTGACGAAAAGGGCAGAGGCGCTGTCATAAATTCCTCGCGCGGAATAATGTGCGCATGGAAAAAGGAAGGCTGCGCGCCTGAGGAATACGCCGCTGCGGCAAGACGTGAAGCGATTCGCATGAGAGATGAGATAGTCTCATATATAGGCGAAATCAAATAATATGGAAAAAATAGCTATAGATGCAGGCGGAGCCTTTGACCTCAGGAATACCTTTGACTGCGGTCAGTGCTTCCGCTGGAACGAAAGCCCCGACGCGTCCTGGACAGGCGTCGTTATGGGCGAAAGGCTGACCGTCAGGGAAACAGACGGTGAGATTTTGCTTGAGGGAGAAAGAATACCGGAGCTCTGGCGAGAATACTTCGACCTTGATACCGATTATGACAGCATACGCAGCGAAATACGGGAGCACTGCCCCGGGCTTGTGTGCGCGGTCGACAGTATAGACGGCATACGCATACTTTCTCAGGAGCCGTGGGAGGCGCTTTGCTCCTTCATTATCTCACAGAACAACAATATACCGCGAATAAAGGGCATAATCGAAAGGCTTTGTGAGAATTTCGGAGATAGCACGGGGGACTGGTATACATTTCCCGATGCAGAAAGACTTGCGGCGCTTTCCCCGGAGGAGCTTGCACCCATCAGGGCAGGCTTCAGGGCAAGATATATCATAGATGCCGCACAGAAGGTGGCTTCCGGAAAAGTGGAGCTTGAAAAGCTCAGAACACTTCCTCTTGATGAAAGCCGCAGGTCGCTTATGACCATAACCGGAGTGGGCGTCAAGGTGGCGGACTGCACCCTTTTGTACGGTCTTCACCGAATGGACGCTTTCCCTGTAGATGTCTGGATGAAAAAGGCTCTCGCAAGCCTGTTCTCCGGAGTTTCGCCGGAGGATATCGGCAGATATGCCGGGGTGGCGCAGCAGTATATTTTTCATTACAGCAGGCTTCACCCGGAGTCAGTAGGATAATAAACAGAGCATCGCTCCGTTTTATTATAAATAATCATTGCTGAGTTATCAGCATATAATTCAAGGAGGTAATACCCATGGACAGAGCACAGATAAAAGCAAACGGAAAATTTGCAATGCAGCAGAATTACGGAATGTCTATACTTACAGCTGTTGTTCTCGGTCTTGCTGCAGGCACAGGAACAAGCTTTACCTTTTCATTTCCTACACAGTTATTCCAGAACACAGAGGATGCGGATCCCGAAAAGCTTCTGGCAGCTTTTCTCATCATAGTTCCTATCGTTCTTTTCTTCTCTCTCGGAGTAACGCTTATTTCTACAGCTATCAGAGCTTTCCTGCTTAATCCTCTTAACCTCGGCTGCAGAACGTTCTTCCTGAGGAATCTTGAATCACCTGCAAGCCCCAATTATATCGGAGCAGGCTTTAAGGGTCCCTACATCAGAAATGTACTTACTATGTTCCTTACAGAGCTTTTCACTTTCCTTTGGACATTGCTGTTCATTATTCCCGGAATAGTCATGGGCTATGCATATCGTTTAGTGCCGTATATCATCGCAGATGACCCTGATATTCAGGCGATGGATGCAATAAAAAAGTCAAAGGAAATGATGAAGGGGCACAAGATGGAGGCATTCATATTTGATCTTTCCTTCTTCGGATGGTTCCTTCTCAATATCATAACATTCGGTATTGCAGGTCTCCTTTTTGTTAATCCGTATTATTACAGCGCAAGCGCAGAATTCTACAGAGCTATTAGAGACGGCGGCGTTAATGCATACATGAATGCTCAGGCACAGGTAAATGCTGCAAATTATTATCAGCAGACCTATACAGGACCCTATGATCCTCAGCAGTAATCGATCAGACCACAAAAGGAGTGATGAAAATGTTCTGTCATGAATGCGGAAACAAGCTTGAAAGCGGCGAACGCTTCTGCAGCAGCTGCGGTGCGGCAATAGAAGCAGTTTCTGTTCCGAAAACAGCTCCGGTTCAGCAGACGGCTCCGGTTCAGCTAAATCAGCAGCTGTACCAGAATAACCAGCCTGTACAGCAGGCATATACCTATCAGCAGCCGGCAGCTCAGTATGCTCCTCCTGCCGTAAAGAAAAAGGGCTCTAAGGCTCCGCTCATAATAGCCGGGGCAGGAGTGGCTGCGGTCATAGTTGCAGGAGTAGGCGTGGGAGGTTTCTTTATCTATCAGGATCTTGCATCCACCCAGTATATCAAAAATAATCCGACAAAAGCCGTGGCGAATTCCTATACATCATATCTTTCGGAAAGGAACGACAGCGGCACAAAGGGACTTGTTTCCATTCTTAAAAATACGGAAAAACAGGGAACAGTACGGGTCTCTCTTAAAACCGAGCCTCTTTCTCAGTCCGGGAAACCGTATGAGGCATCAATGGTCTACGCTTTCAACAAGAAGACCAATGAATACTACGTAAGGACGGACAATGCGCTCGGGCTTCTTATAAGCAGCGGCGCAGACGATCAGAGCGGCAAGACGTTCTTTGAAGCCTATTCGGATGTAGATACGCTGAATCTTCGATACAATATCGAAAGATCAGACGGCAGTTACAGGGTGGATATCAAGAATTTCCGCAATGCCGCAGAAGCTTCGATCTTCTCACCGAAGAATGAGAATGTTCTTAAGGTCTCCGAGGAGGATTTTGAGGATTTTGTAAAGTTCGTTGAAAAGTATTACAAAAAGCTTTCCGACAGTCCTGACAAAACCAAGGAAGAAGCTATAGACAAGCTTGTTAAGATCATAGAAGACAACTGCAAGCCCGAGGTGGCCGAGGAAAAGATCAGCGTAAGAGGAAGCGAACGTGATGTTATCACTATTACCTATAACCTCGACAAGACCTCTCTTCAGGCAGTTGTAAAGGGTCTTCATGAACAGATACTGAAGGATCTTGATGTAGAAGCAAACGATAACGGCGAAGACGATATCGGGATGAAGCAATCAGTCGATGAATTCTTTAAAAGCATCGAGGAGTCTCTCAAGGATGCCCGTCAGGATCTTTCCGTAAGCATAGTAAGCAGCATAGATAAGCGCAGCAAACAGGCTGCAAGGCTTTCCGTTTCCGTAAGCAATTATTCCGAGAACCAGAAGGACGGCGATATCAATGCTGTTCTGGAATTCGGAAACGATGCAGAGATCAATGTTTACGGTGAGCTTTCGATAGAAGGCGAAAACGGCGGAAAGGCAACGCTTTCGCTGAAAAGCGAGGTCGAAGGCCATAAGACTGCATATTCCGCAGAGGTGACCTCTAAGGGCAATAACGAGAAAAAGACCAATGTTTCCTCAGCTGAGCTTTTGTATGATGACGAGAATAAAAAGTATGAGCTGAGCTACACAACGGACGGTGAGAAAACTGTTGTTGCTCAGGGCGATGCGGATATCTCGGAGCATACTGCAAGATTCACCTACACCCAGAGCCTTGAGGAAGAATACAAAGGCATTACCGCCTACAAAAGACCGGACGAAAATGCCGCAAAGTCTGTAAGCTTCACGATAGAGATATCCGATGAGCCTCAGATAGTAAAATTCGAGGGCAATACCGATGTTTTTGCAATGAGCAAGGCAGACTTTGAAAGGCTCAGCGAAAGCCTCGGCAGGTCAGGCAGAGCTTATCCCACTGAGCCGGACGATCACAATTATTATGACGGTGATGATTATTCCTTCATCGCAGACAAAACATCGGCGATAATAACTCATATGATCTATCGCTGAACAAAGATTTTTTATATTGTAAGAATAGGGGCTGCGAAATAATTCGCTGCCCCTTCGTTATACTCCTTGCGCCCGAAGGAAGTGCCCTCGGCGTGCGCCGCAGGGTAGGCGCACCTTTAAAACACTTTCTTCGGGCGCGTAGGGCAGATCTCAAGGGGCTGCGAATTGGGTCGCAGCCCCGCCTCTGAAAATTTTTATTCCATTATCGCTCAGGCTGTGGTATACTATATAATGAAAATCAGTTCCCGGAGGAAATAATGAAAACGACACAGACTGAAAAAGCAAAAAACAAAAATAGCTCCGTCAGGATCATCGTTCCGGCGCTTCTGATAATAATAATCGTTTTTCAGACAGGCTGGATGATATATAACTTCGCCGAAAGAAAAGAATCATACCACGGTGATGAGATCTACAGCTTCGGGCTTGCAAATAATGCCGACGACCCGTTTATCGAAGCTGATGACTATAAATCCCTTGACCTGCATAACATCAACGAATGGAGATCCTCTGTCCTTTTCAGGAATTATCTCACTGTTCAGAAGGACGAGCGCTTCCGCTACGACAGCGTGTGGAAAAACCAGGCGGCTGACCGCCACCCTCCGTTTTTCTACGCCTTGATACATACCATATGTTCATTCTTCCCGGAACAGTTTTCGTTTACATACGGCTTTATCCCGAATCTGATATGCTTTGCCGTTTCACAGTTTTTTCTGTATCTTCTTGCAAAGCATATACTGCGGTCAAAAAGCATGGCGCTCTTGGTCGTATTCTTCTGGGGAACGACAATGGCTGCAGTTGATATGGTCATTTTTATCCGTATGTACTGCATGCTGGA
This sequence comes from uncultured Ruminococcus sp., assembly GCA_902803385.1. GTDB lineage: Bacteria > Bacillota > Clostridia > Oscillospirales > Acutalibacteraceae > UBA1213. The sequence continues at coordinate 24,540 of CADCPT010000069.1, read as the reverse complement.
AATGTGGTCGGTCATTCTGATGTACCTGCATCAGAGGCTGTACGAAAGCAAGGCAGAACGCCCGGTCGGACTGCTTATCGCGATCGCAGCAGTGACATTTTTCGGCGGATTTACTCAGTACCTTTTTCTTGTAGTCGCTTTTCTTACGACAGTTTGCTTCTGTATATGGTTCCTTCTCAGAAAGCGCTTCGGAATGTTTTTTGCCTACGGCTTTTCTGTGCTTGGCGGCGTTGCCCTGTTCTTTGCCGTATTCCCTGCTGCATTTGATAATTTCTTCGGCGAATCCGGCAGGAGCGTCGGCGATCTCTTCGGCACGCAGCTCAGGATATCCGTCAATTATGTTTTTCAGGATCTCCTGCGCATAATTCCCACAGACCTTGTTTTCCCGTTGATAGTCATAGCCGGTCTTATTCCGATAGCTGTTATTATGAGTCTGCCGCTGCTGTTTTTGTTCAGGGACAGGATACCGTTTGGGGCAATGGCGGCAAAAATACGGGGCAGCCTCACAGGCCTCGGGAAAAAGGTCAGGAGCACCAAGCCTAAGGAGATCCTTCGCCTGCTTACAGAGTGCAGCCCGGTCCCGTTTATCTGCATATTCTGCAGCGCGGCAATAGTTGTGCTAACAGCACATTCCATCAATTATATGCTCGGGTTCATATCAAGGTATTTCTTCCTTATTTATCCGCTTCTGATACTCGGAGTATTTGCAGTAGTTTATATCCCTCTGAAAAAATACCGTTTTACAAAGGCTGTATTTTCCGTGATAGCGGTAATTATTTCGGTACGAACAATGCTCTTTACACCGATGAGCCCTGTCTGGACTAAGGAAAAGGGAATGGATCTTGAAAGCACTGTCAGGGACAGCAACGTGATAGTGGTTGCTGATGATAAGGATAAATATCTCATGCTTTCGACCTTTTCCTGTGAGCTTTATGAAACTGACAGCTTTTTCTTCACGAGTCTTGACGATCTTCCGGGAAGCAGAGAAAAGCTGTCTGAGGTGCCGAACGACAAAGCTGTGTATATGATGCTTTATAATCTCGGCGACGGCTCGGACGAAAAGGGCGATTACATCAATCATATGGTCGAGGGAGAAATGAAGCACAAATATGTAGACGACATAACAGAGCCGTTCACAGCTATGAAGGGATATACCTCTTGTGAAAGACTGGGAGAATACACCTTTGTTGTCGGAAGCTGTATAGTTTACAAGGTGAATTTTGATAATGATTGAAAGCTGAAAGGAGAAAACCATGTTTGTAGATATCGCAAAAATACATATAAAGGCCGGTGACGGCGGCGACGGTGCTGTTGCTTTCCACAGAGAAAAATACGTTGCCTCGGGCGGTCCGGACGGCGGCGACGGAGGCAGGGGCGGCAATATTGTTTTTGTTGCCGATGATAATCTTTCCACGCTTGCGGATTTCCGCTACAAAAGAAAGTATAAGGCGGCAAAGGGCGAAAACGGAAGAGGCGGAAGACAGAACGGAAAAAAGGCCGAAGACCTTGTGATCCGCGTCCCGCGAGGAACTCTTGTAAAGGAAGCGGAAAGCGGCAGGATACTTGCCGACATTTCCGATAAAACACCTGTAGTTGTTGCCAAAGGCGGCAAGGGCGGCTGGGGCAATCCCCATTTTGCAACGCCCACAAGGCAGACTCCGAGATTTGCTAAGCCCGGTCAGCCCGGAGAGGAATATGAGGTTCAGCTTGAGCTGAAGCTTCTTGCGGATGTCGGGATAGTAGGCTTCCCGAATGTAGGAAAATCCACGCTCATATCTGTCGTCAGCGAGGCAAAGCCTATAATCGCCAACTATCATTTCACCACGATAACACCCGTTCTGGGTGTAGTCAGGATGGGTGAAGGCTCGTCCTTCGTAATGGCGGATATTCCCGGGCTTATCGAAGGCGCCGGAGACGGACTCGGACTCGGGCATCAGTTTTTGAGGCATGTTGAGCGCTGCCGCATGCTCGTGCATATGGTGGATGTTTCCGGAAGCGAGGGAAGAGATCCCCGCGAGGATTTCCGGATTATCAATGAAGAGCTTGCAAAATTTGACCCTGAGCTTGCCAAGAGGCCTATGATAGTTGCCGGCAACAAATGCGACCTTACAGACGATGAAACGGTCGAGGATTTCAGAAAATTCATCGAGGATCAGGGTTATAAATTCTTTCCGATAATGGCGGCTATCTCATATGAGGTAGAACCGCTTCTCAAGGAAATACAGGAGCAGCTTTCAAAGCTTCCGCCGATAACGGTTTATGAGCCTGAGCCTGCGCCTCTGCCCTCCGAAGCCGATATTGAAAAGCGTGAGGTCAGGGTGGAGAACCACGACGGAATATTCTTTGTCGAAGCAGACTGGCTGCTTCGCATACTGCGAACCATTGATTTCAGCGACAGCGATTCCCTGCAGTATTTCCAGAGAGTGCTTATCGGCTCTGGCGTTATAGACGCGCTAAAAGACGCCGGTATTAATGAAGGCGACACCGTCAGCATGTATGATTTTGAATTTGATTTTGTAGAGTGAGGATGTCTATGCCAAGACTAACAGACCATCAGTGTGACCCGAAGCAGCTCAATATGCTCGCCCTTGCCTTTGTCGGCGACGGGGTCTATGACCTTATCGTCAGGGAAAGTCTTGTCTGCGAGGGCAACTGCCGCGTAAAAGAGCTCAATCTGAGAAAGGTGGAGCTTGTAAGGTGTCAGGCACAGGCGGAAAGAGCGGACAGGATAGAGCCGGTGCTTACCGAAGAGGAGGCTGATATCCTCAGGCGAGGAAGGAATACCCATGTCTCGCATGCGCCGAAAAACGCCGCGCTTGCAGATTATCACAAGGCTACCGCACTTGAATGTCTTGTGGGATATCTTTATCTTTCGGACAGACTCGACAGGATCATAGAGCTTATGAACTACTGACTGCCGCACTGCAGTCATAAAAAACTCAGAGCTGTCAAAGCTCGTTTTTCAGAGGGGTGCCTGCCCTGCAGCAAACTCGGTTATAGTGTTTTTTCAGAGGTGCCAGGCGCTTCGCGCCTGGCACCTCTGAAAAATCAAGTCTTAAAATAGCCCGGTCTCGCCGAAGGCTCGGTCGGGCGGATGGGGCAATGCTGATGCGACAGTCCCATCTCTGAAAAAACACTATAATACGTGCGCCGCCGGGAACGTATGCAGTAATGGTATTATTTCACATTTCAGAAATGCAAAAGAAGGGAGGATGATCATGAACAAGCTGATAGCAGACTATAAGGAAAGCTTCTTTCATACTACTCCCTCCCGGTTTTTCAGGGATATAATGGGCGGAATTATCGTTGCCCTTATTTCTATCCCTATCTCAATGGGCTATGCCCAGGTCGCAGGGCTGCCGATGCAGTACGGGCTGTACGGCTCTGTCTTTCCGATACTGCTTTTCGGGCTTCTGACGACCTCGCGCGATTTCGTATTCGGCGTGGATGCTGCTCCGGCTGCTCTTACGGGTGCGGCTATCGCTTCTATGGGAATAACTGCGCAGTCTGAGCAGGCAATGACGGCTGTTCCGACAATAGCTTTTCTTGTTGCGTGCTGGATGCTGGTTTTCTGGTTTCTCGGCGCCGGAAGGATAGTAAAATATATTTCCATTCCGGTAATGAGCGGATTTGTTACAGGCATATGCTGCACCATTATCCTGATGCAGTCCCCGAAGCTTTTCGGGGGAACTGCCGGAACAGGTGAGATAATGGAGCTTTCAGGGCATATTGCCGGTCAGCTCCGCTTTTTCCATCCGTTATCCTTTTTCCTTGGCATATCAACTATCGTGCTTATCCTGCTCGGAAAGAGATTTATCCCCAAGCTTCCTGTCTCAGTTATTGTAATGGTACTGAGCGCCTTGCTTTCAAAACTTTTTGATCTGCGTTCTATGGGCGTAAGCCTGCTGCCGCATGTTGACAGCGGCTTTCCGGGCTTCAGCATATTCTTTTCTCCCGACTGCATATATGATCTCAGCGATTATCTCTTTGCCTCCCTTTCGATAGCTGCCGTTATTCTTTCGGAATCACTCCTTGCTTCAAAGGGGAATGCCATGAAGGATGGCTATGAGCTTAAACCCGGCCGGGAGATACTCGCCTATGCCGCGGCGAATTTTGCCGGAGCAGTAACGGGCAGCTGCCCTATGAACGGCTCTGTTTCAAGAACGGGTATAGTGCGTCAATTCGGAGCGAAGTCGCAGTGGCTTTCCGTATCTGCCGCTGCAACAATGTTTATCGTGCTGTATTTCGGAACGCCGATAATAGAATATCTTCCTGTTCCTGTTCTTACCGCTATTGTTATAAGTGCTCTCCTCGGCGCCTGTGAATTCAAAGAAGCAGCAAGACTGTGGAAGCAGAACCGCAACGAGCTTTATATCTTCGGGGCGGCTATGTTCGGAGTCCTTGTGCTCGGAACCGTTCCCGGAGTGATGACGGGTATCGTTCTTTCCTTCTTCGTTGTCATCGTGCGCGCAGTTACTCCGCCGCGCTCCTTTATGGGAGTCATTCCCGGCAGGGAGGGTTTTTACAGTCTCGGAAGAAGCTCGGACGCAAGGCCGGTGAAAAATGCACTTATCTACCGCTTCGGAGGCAATCTGTTCTTTGCAAATATAGATACCTTCGTATCTGATATAGAAAACGCAATTACCGATGAAACAAGGGTAGTTGTTGTTAACGCAGTTGCCGTAAGCAGCATAGATATTACGGCAGCTGACAGGCTCGTTCTTCTTAATGATTCGCTTGAAAAACGGGGCATACGCTTTTATATGACCGAGCATATGGGAGAAGTAAATGATTTACTGAGAAAGTATGGAGCCGGGGAGCTTCTGAAAAACGGCAGCGTAAGAATGACTGTTTCGCTTGCGCTGAGGGACGCAGGACTGCCGTATCCGTATGTGCTCGATGATCCTGAGAGGGTGCCGGTACCGCAGAAAAAGTTCTTCCGCGTAAGAAGCTCAAGGGAAAGCACCGCCGTAAAAAAGGGCGCTGATTTCACAAAATCCTCAAAGGGCATCCAGGCTGAGCTTGAATGGGCGCTGGGCGAGGATGCGGAAAAATACAAGGATCAGCTTGCCGACGAGCTTATCACGGAGCTTGCGGAAATGGAGCTGAGAGAGGATGTTCTTGAAAAAGCGGAGAGCAGACTTCATTTCGGCAGGATGAACCTTTTTGACGAGGATGAGCTTATCGACAGGATAGAGCTTCGGCTTGCGGATATGTCGGAAAAGGATCCCGAAAAGCTCAGGCGTGTTGAAGGCTTTCTGGAAACAAGACGGGCGCATATCGAAAAGCGTATGTACAGTATGGATCCGAGGATACTGCAGCGCCTTATCAACCGCCGGCATAAGTTCGCCGAAAGACTGAAGGAAAAGGATCCGAAGGCATACGAGCTTTATGCCGAGAGAACCAGAAAATATCTCGAAGACATAAAAAAGCGTGAGCCGGAGCTTGCTGCAAGATATGACGAGGCCGCGAAATAATAACGGCGGCACCATTTTTTATAGTGCGTCAAAAAGCTCTTTTTTTCTCATGTTTGCTTGACAATCCCGGAAACTTGTGCTATTATAGTAAAGCCGCATGCTGTGGGCTTTTTTAAGTCAGCTTTGAGCTGCGCCTCCGGGCAGCGAGTTTAATTACAGGCAGGTGCTATTATGTACGCAGTTATTGAAACAGGCGGCAAGCAGTATAAGGTCGCAAACGGCGACGTTGTATACGTAGAGAAGCTTGACGCAGAGAACGAATCCACTGTTGACTTCAAGGTAGTTGCAGTCAGCACAGACGACGGCTTCAAGGCAGGTACTCCTTATGTTGAGGGTGCCAAGGTAACAGCCAAGGTGCTCGATACCGTAAAGGGCAAGAAGATCACTGTCTTCACCTACAAGCCCAAGAAGAGCTCCAAGCGCAAGATGGGCCACAGACAGAGATACACAAAGGTACAGATCGAATCTATTGAGGCATGATCAAGGCCGTGTTTTTTACCGACAAGCAAAGCAGACTGAGCGGCTTTCGTATCAGCGGACATTCGATGCTTGCTGAGTCCGGCAGTGATGTTTTGTGTGCTTTCGTTTCTTCGGCGGCTTATATGGCTGCAAATACGATAACCGATGTTATGGATTGTGACGCGGAAGCAGAGGCAAGCGATGGCTATATGTCGCTGTCAGTCGGTGAAAAAGATATTGATCGCTGTCAGGATATACTGGCAGGACTGAAGCTTCATCTGTGTGAAACAGAGAAGCAGTACCCGAAGAATTTGAAAATCACTACTTTGGAGGTGTAAGATATGCTGAAAATAAACGTACAGCTTTTTGCTCATAAGAAGGGCGGCGGTTCAACAAAGAACGGCCGTGATTCCGAATCCAAGCGTCTCGGAACAAAGCGCGCAGACGGTCAGTTCGTTCTCGCAGGCAACATCCTTGTTAAGCAGAGAGGAACTCACATCCATCCCGGCAACAATGTCGGCAGAGGCTCTGACGATACACTCTTCGCTAAGATCGACGGTACCGTTAAGTTTGAGCGTGTAGGCAAGGATCGCAAGCAGGTTTCTGTTTACGCTGCCGAATAATAACAGGTCTTTTTTCAGGGGCTGCCGCAGGTTTATTGCGGCAGCCTTTTTTCGCTGATTATCGTGTGCACTTTTTTTATAGTGCTTTTTCGGAGGTGGCTGCCGCTTTAGCGCTGCCACGCCCGACCGTGCCTTCGGCGCGACCGGGCTGCTAAAAATTTGTTTTTTCAGGAGGCTGTGAAATAATTCACGGCTCCTTCGCTATACAAAGTGCGCCCGAAGGAAGTGCCCCCCCGGTGCGCCGCAGACGGTGAGCGGCGTGCCGGAGTTCTACGCCGGGCCGAGAAGATAGTCCGCCACGGAGCCGGCGAGGTTTTCGGCGATCTCGCCTATATTATTCCGTATCCACTTTGCGTCGTCCCTGTTGTCGTGAAATGCCGTTTCTATAAGAACAGCCGGAGCGACCGTTTTGTTCAGCTCGTAAAGCTCTCTGGTCGGAATGACCTTTACAAGCTCCGGCTCGGGGTAGATCTTCCGGTAATTGTCTGCGATTATTTCTGCGGCTTCTCTGCCCTCCGGGGAGCCGTCATAATAATAGACCTGAACGCCTCTGTTTCTGCCTGCCGATGCTTCAGGAGAGGCGTTTGAATGGATCGCGAGGTGAAGATCGTATTTTGCCGCGTTTGACAAAGTAACGGAATTGCCTACTGTTTTAGAAGGGTCGTTGCGCGCAAAGGCTATGCCGCGGCTTTTCAGATAAGGCTCCATTTCGTCTGCTACAAGATTCATATAGTATTCTTCGTTCCCGCCGTCAACATAAGGGTTATATTCCTGTGTTGACGGGCTTAAAAAAACACTTGCCATAGAAAGACCTCCGTTCGTTGACCTGTTAAATATATGCATACGATCTTTGTAATATGCCTGCAGAAAACACCTTTAGAGTGCGCCTGCCCTGCGGAGCCGGCGTGCCGCCGGTGTCGGTACGCGCTGTCGCTTGCTCCGCACGCTCTGAAGCACCATCCGGAAGCTTATCGCCGCGTCTGTGCATTTATAGCTTGCAATATTTCGCGCAGCATTACTATAGTATATCAGTTTTTTTCAGGGGTGGAGCTGTGAAAAAATTCACGGTTCCTTCGCTAAACAAAGTGCGCCCGAAGGAAGTGCCCCCCGGTGCGCCTACCTTGCGGCACCTCTGAAAAAACAAGTCTTAAAATAGCCCGGTCGTTGCGCAGCAACGGTTGGGCTATCAATCGTACAGATGTATATGAAGTCGTTTTTTTCTATTGCAATGAAGCCTTCTTACTTTATTGCGTACTGTCTCAAAGTAGTGATTAGACGGTAAGCCGTGTATTATCGGATATTTAGATGATTCAGAGGCTTGTAAAAAAGAAAATAGTTTTTTCACAACCCCACCCCTGAAAAAACAAATTTTTAATAGCCAGGTCGCACCGAAGGTGCGGTCTGGCGAATGGGGCAATGCTGACGCGACAGCTCAATAATATTATTAGGGGTGCGCCGAAGGGTAGGCGCACTGGGGGGCACTTCCTTCGGGCACACGGGCAGAAAGCACAAAAATATGATAAAAAACAGAGTTTACAAACGTTCGTTTTTGTGGTATATTAATAACTGATAAGGGTCGGTCGCTGCTGCGTTTGCTTCGGATCATGTTCAGTTAAGAAAACCCTGCTTCCGATCCGCTATTATCGCCCTGCAGGCGAAAAAAATTCAATACCGGAGGTAAAGAAAATGAAAAAATTTGTATGTTCAGTTTGCGGTTATGTTTATGAGGGAACAGAAGCACCCGAGTCCTGCCCGATATGTAAGGCCCCCAAGGAGAAATTCAACGAGCTCAAGTCAGACGCAGCTTTTGCTACCGTTCATCAGATAGGTGTTGCAAAGGGAGTAGACCCCGAAATATATAAAGAGCTGGTCGCAAACTTTAACGGAGAATGCAGCGAAGTCGGTATGTATCTTGCAATGGCAAGACAGGCAGACAGAGAAGGCTATCCTGAGATCGCTGCAGCATTTACTAAGTATGCATTTGAAGAGGCAGAGCATGCTGCAAAATTTGCCGAGCTTTTAGGCGAGGTAGTTACAGACAGCACGAAGAAGAATCTCCAGATGCGTGTTGATGCTGAAACAGGCGCCTGCGCAGGCAAATTCGAGCTTGCAAAGAAGGCAAAGGCTCAGGATCTTGACGCGATCCATGACACAGTGCATGAAATGGCAAAGGACGAGGCTCGCCACGGCGCAGGCTTCGCAGGACTTCTCAAGAGATATTTTGGTGAATAATAATTCAGGGAGCTGTGAAATAATTCATGGCTCCTTTCGCTTAATTCCGTGTGCTTACCTTGCAGCGCACTTGATTTATTGTGTTTTTTCAGAGGGGCTGTCGCATTAACACCGACCCTTCCGCCCGACCGCGCCTTCGGCGCGACCGGGCTGCTAAAAATTTGTTTTTTCAGGGGTGCCAGACGCTTCGCGCCTGGCACCCCTGAAAAACACTATAAAAAAGTGCGCCGCAAGGTAGGCGCACCGGGGGGGCACTTCCTTCGGGCGCACTTTGTATAGCGAATGAGCCGTGAATTTTTTCACAGCCCCGGACAGCATCTGAAAAAACACTATGGAACAGATGCCCCGATAGTCTTAAAAAATTCCTCTGACGAAATATCATCGGGCCTCAGAAACCTATGCAACGAATAAAGATCATCAGTCTTTGAAATATGATTGAGCTTTTCCTCACAATCAAGAGTTGCGTAATACCCCATGGATCTCAGCACCTCGTCACTGATATCGCTCTTTGAGCCGAACGGGTAAACAAAAACACCTGCTTTTTTACCGATATATTTCTCCATGAGCAAGTTGAAGCTTTCATTATCCTTTCCGAGCCGCAGGATGTATTCTTCGCGGCTTTCTCCTGCCGCGGCGGCAGCACCGGAAATACCGTCTGCATTTTTGTGAAGATCATAGGTGTGGCTTGCTGTTTCAACAAGACCCGATGCTTCCATTTCGGCAAGCTGGCTCCAGGTGCACTCCGACCAATCCGGGCTTCTGTATTTTTCGTTTTCCGCTTCTTCGCATGCTTTGCCTATGGGTGCAATAACTGCCTTTGCATTGTATTTTCTGAGAAGCGGAAATGCATATTCATAGTTGCTGAGGCTTCCGTCGTCAAAGCTGAGTATTACAGGCTTTTCTGGCAGGGGAGAGTTGTTTTTGTAATGTGCGTAGATGTCGCTTATAAAAACAGTTTTATGACCCGTCTTCTCAAGATATTCCAGATCCTCCGCGAGTCTTTCGGGTTTTATGACATAGCGGTTGATACGGCTGTCCTTTTCTGAAAAGCTGTGGTACATCACTACAGGAACGCATAGCTCCTCCTTATCAGCCAGAACAGGATAATAGGGTCTTGAAGAAAGGATCACAAGAGCTGCGGCGAGAACTATGCAGGCAGTTGATAAGAACAGCGTTCTTTTAGTCAGATAAAGCAGATGGATAACAAAAACCCCCTAAAATTATTATAAAAATTGCATAAAGTCTATTGAAAAGCACAAAAAAATATAGTATAATTACTTTGATTTGATTATATATATTGTGGTCTGAGAATGATCTGCACTTTATTTGTGTTTATTTCCTGCTTAATATTTATTTTGTTTTCGGGGAGGTGACGTTGCATTGAATAATAAACAGGGAGCGCTTTCTAACTTTTTTACGGGGACACCCTCATATAACGATGATAAGGATTACGCCGACTATGCATCATACAGCGCGCCGCTGAATATGTTCTTCCTTGCATGTGTTCTGCTGCACGGAATATATCTTGTCATCTTTTCTGCTCAGAATATCATGACGATGATGATATTTGAGGGCATATGCGTCCTTCTGTATACGATGTTCGTATTCCTGCTCAGAAAGTTCAAAGGCTCCTGGCTTCCATGCACGTTGCTCACAACACTTGAGCTTTTTGTACATACCGGCTGCTGCGTCGTGTTTTTCGGGCTTGATCCCGGCTTTCAGTATTTCATTATCCCGCTTATGTTCATGTCTATATTCATAAGGAAAAAAGGGACGGTGTATGATTTTCTCCGGCGTTTCCTGATCCTGTTTTCCACTGCTTCATTTATATTCATCGTTGCATATTTTAATGAACGTCCGCCTAAACTGATCCTTCATCCCGATTTTGTAACGATCCTGCTTCTTCTTAACTGCCTTGTAAGCTTCACCGTAACGGCTGCGTTTACATCGATGGTCGTTCATGGACTTGATTCCAAAAGGAGCCAGCTTGACACGAGCGTTACCGAAAAGGTAAATGAGATAGAAAAAATGCAGAACCAGATCATTATCAGTTTTGCAAATATCATCGAAGCACGTGACGGCAGCACCGGCAAGCATGTAAAGCGCACCAGTGAATATGTAGAGGCTCTTGTAAAAGAATTAAGACGATGCGGTGATTATACGGAGATCCTTGACGATACATATATGCATGACGTTATGATGTCAGCGCCTCTGCACGATATCGGAAAGATAATGATACCCGATGCTATACTCACAAAGGCCGGCAGACTTACACAGAGCGAGTTTGAAACGATAAAGCGCCACACCATCTACGGCAAGGAGATCATAGAAGAGGCTATGATCGATATAGAAAACGAGCAGTTCCTCAAGGTTGCAATATCGGTCGCGCTGTACCATCATGAATGCTGGGACGGCTCAGGCTATCCCTACGGAATAAAGGGCGACGAGATCCCTCTTGCAGCACGAATAATGACGATCGCGGATTATTTTGACGCGCTTGTTGCAAAGAGGAGCTACAAAGCTGCACTGCCTACATCAGTCGTATTTGACAATATCAAAGAACAGCGCGGCAAGAAATTTGATCCGGTCGTAACGGACGCATTTCTCCGCATAAGAGACAAGATCGACGAGATCGCAAAGGCTAATGCCGACTAATACAAGTGTTTTTTCAGGGGTGCCAGGCGCGAAGCGCCTGGCACCCCTGAAAAAACAAATTTTTAGCAGCCCGACCGTGCCTTCGGCACGGTCGGGCTGCTTTTATTGCTATTCTTTGTTTTGTCTGCTGCTCCTGATAATAAGAATAATATAGTAACACACTGATATCAGTCCTGCAAAAACTGCAACAGCTCCGAGAACTAGTGCCAGCAGACCAAATACATAATTATGCTCGAGATGAATGAATATCATGCCTATTGCAAGCACCGGTATTCCGGCACAAAGAGGGATAACAATGCTGGAGACCTTGTATTTGAGCTTTCCCTTTGTGGTCTTTTCCTCGTCCTCTTCCTCCTCTTCGGGAGTGATAACAGCCTTGCGCCGCAGACTGACAGTGAAAAACAGCCCTATGCTGAGAAACGGCATCGACGCGATCAGAAGGATCCAGCCAAGATATTTCATCGTCATTGTTCGTATCTTCTGAGGATCATCCCTGCTGTACTGGATATAGATGGTGTCGCCGACCTTCCACGATTTTTCATACTGTCCCAGCTCAACATCGGTATATTTTTTGCCGTTTGCCTCATAGCTTACGAGCGTAACGGAGTTTTCGGCCCGGCGGTTTTCATCCGTAACAGAAAATCCGGTTATTGTTGCCAGACATTCCGGATCGGGAGGAGAGGTCAACTGCATTATGATAAGACCGATGCCGATAAGCAGAAGGATAACACCGGCAGTTATCATCATTCCGCGCCCGAATTTTCCCATTGTGGATACCGGCTCCATCGGTTCATCCCTCCTGTCGTTTGATCGCTTCAATCACCATAGAATATGACAATTCGCTTGCATAAGTGTTTATCTTGAAATTGTCGCCGCTTTTTTCTTCGAGATACGAAGAAAGCCAGATATATATTTCCGAGCCAAGCTCGCTGAACATTGTTTCCGTTTCACATCTCACGCTGAATGCTTCTATCCCGTTTTCCGAGTAATGCTCATCAAGCATTCTGAAAAGCTGGCTCTGAACACCCTCACCCATTTTTATGAGCTGGTAGTTCATTTTATGATAATTACATTCGTCTGTACTGCATACCGGTATCCCGAGATTTGTGAATACCTCATTTACGCTTCTGCTGCGGTAGATCATTTCATCATCGACATTGAAAAAACCATAGTTGGCGATATTCCTGAATCCGTTGTCGGTGTTCACATCATCAAGAGTAAGATCAAGATGGTAAAAGCTGCCGTTGATCTTTACTATGTTCCATGAATGGTCTGAATACAGTGCTGAGCTGTTCCAGCTCTGAGGTCCAGAAACACACAGACAATCTATGCCAAGCTCACGCATACACCACATGAAAGATTTGCAAAGTCCTTCGCAGCGCGCGCGGCCGCTTATAAGCCCTCCGTAAACAGATCCTGAATAAGCGTCATATTCGTCATAAATGCAGGTGCTGAAGATACGGTCATACACTGCTTTTTCGGCGTCGATATCGCTTTTCCCGGAAAGCTCCGATCTCAGCTTTGAAAAATAATTATCAAGCTCCTTTTTGGCGCTCTTATATTTTTCCTCATCCATACAATAGCTGAGCCCTACCGAAACCACCTTTGAATTAAGGTGCACGGGGTAGTATTCACCTCCGACATGGATAAGCTCCGGGCAGTCATAGTTCAGCAGGAACATAATAGTAGTAAGCTCGTCGTCGGTAATGCCCTTAGGAAATTCCGCTTCTTTTTCAAAATTCATTGCTGCGTCATATACTGCAGCAAAATCATCAAGCTGCTTTTTGCTGAGCTTGCTGACAAAGTATTTTTTGTCAAGGCCTTTTATTACGCTCGGATCCGGGGTCTTCTTTACCGGAACAGAAGCCTGTGATACAGTACCGCTGCTTTCCTGCGGCTTTGAGCTTTCAGGTGCGCTTTCCTCCGGTATGCTTTCAAGGCTTTGCTGAGAGTCTTCCTCTTCGGAAGACTCTGCACCGCTGCTCTCCTCTCCGGGAAACGAGGCGGCTGAATCTTCATTTCTTGTATAGAAGCTGTTCTGAAAAACATACGGAGAAATGAATTCGCCGTTTTCGCTGCGGACGCATCCTGCGACCGCAGCGGCTGTTCCGGCTATTACAACAAATGACAGAGCCGCTGCAATAATATATCTTTTTTTCATATTATCCTCCGCTTCTGGAATTCGTCAATACAAACGGCCGGTTTTTTGATGTCCGTTATAAAACGGATCCGGGATATCTGCTGAAACATACGGATCATTGAGGTCTTCGGTTCCCTTTGAAAATATCTCATCCGGATCTTCCTGCTTAGGAATACCGAACGGGCTGTTGGGGTCGGTGTTGACATTTTGTATAAAGGGATCATTCAGACTTTCGTCATACTGCGGCGCAAACGGATCCGCGGCAAAATGACCGGTGTCGTACTGATATCCGGGTGCATTGGCGTTTACAAAAGGATTATTGATATCATCACCGACGATCTTCGGCTGTTCATAGGAATGCGACCCGGTATATCCGGCATTAGGATCAAAACCGGTCTGAACAGGTTCATCTCCTTCATTATATCCGGAATACGAGGCGAAGGGGTCTGAATAGCTGTCCATTATAGTGTTGCCGGACGGAGTGGAAGCCGTATAGTCGATGTTCATATCGGAAAGACCGTTATCGACTGTATTGTCTCCGAGGATACCGATCTCTTCTATTTCCGGCAGCTTTTCCGCAGGCTCGAGATTTCTGAATATAGTAGCAAGATTGAGCGCTGCCACTGCAAGAGAAACTGCCGTCAGAGAAAACAGGAATATGAACAGCGGCAGGCGGTCAGGAAATGCAGCTGCCGGTCGGCAGTCATACGGGTCGTCCGTCTGGTAATACAGATCAAATTCGCTGTTGATATCTATGCTGTCGTATGCCGGGTCTTCAGATGTCATGGTGACTGTATAGGAATTGACCTCATTGCCGAATTTCGCAGTAATAACATAATGCGAGACTGTATCACCTTTTTCGTTTGCGGAAGAATAGGTGTATTTGTCTGTGCATAAGGCTGAGGTAAGCGCGGCGGTCTTGCGGTAATTGTCGTTGTCTTTATCGGATGCTTTGACGGCAAAAACAGCTGCAAGGCAAGCAACAGCGATAACTGCCCCGAGAATGACCAATATGATAGGGGAGATCTTGAATTTAGTCTTTTTCATAGACTGCGCCTGCCTTCTTGTTTCCTGGACTGTTACTGTAATTATATCACTATTCTTTTCTGATTGCAACGAAAAAAAGCTCTATATTTGTACAGGCGCACCTACCCTGCGGCGCACTTTTATTATAGTGTTTTTTCATGTGCCAAGCCAAAGCCCGACAACTCTATCCGCCCGACCGCTGCTGCGCAGCGACCGGGCTATTAAGAAGTGTTTTTTCAGGGGTGCCAGGCGCTTTGCGCCTGGCACCCCTGAAAAAAACTATAAAACGTGCGCCGCAAGGTAGGAGCACGTGGATGATTTCGGGGGCTGCGGATATTTTCACAACCCCTTAAAAAACACTATAATTAAAAGTGCGCTTTATTCCGTTTTGGCAAAGCAAACAACAATTACTTGCTGAATATAGCTCCTATTCTGTCCTTTATATTTTTATAGGTATCAGATACCTTCTGTCTGAATTCATCTGAGGAAATATAGTCCTCAAGCGCATTCAGCGCTTCGCCTGTAAGCGAATTTGTACGGCAGACAACAGCCTCGTCGGCGGGCTCGAAGCTCATAAGATATATTTCAAGCTCTCTGTTCTTTACAGTCACGGTGTATCGTGCATTTACTGATATGATATTGCTTTCGACTGTATAGTATTTACCGTCATTAAGTATTTTCGGAAGGAGGAACTGCAGCGCTCCTTCGCTCAGCTTCAGCTCTCCTATATAGGAATCGTAAAGCCGGAGCTCATACTCTCCGTTATCTCCGACAGAGTATATCTGCGCCCGGCCTCTTACGGCAAGCTCTCTGCTTTTTGTGTAGATCTTTGCGTAGAACTGCGGATCCTCGCCTTTTTTGAAGTATATGCATATGTTTTCAATACCGCTGCCGTCTTGGGAAAACGGTGTGCAGTATTTTTCGTTTATATAGGTATTGAGCTGTTTTTCGCTCACCTCAAAGCTCTTGCCGAAAGCGCAGCCGGATATCAGCGTGCTCATAAAGCCGTCTTCTTTTTCAGACAGTGTGTACTTATCGCTTATGTTATCTTCATATATAAGGTTTCTGATATGCAGTACGGTGACAACTGCTGCTATAACTGAGACAGAAACAACAGAAATAACAATTATCAGGGGAATGGTTATTTGTTTTTTCGTGATACAAAAACCTCCTTTGAGCCATCAGACAAACGCTTTATTATTTTCAAAATACTCCACCGTGCACCTATCCTGCGGCGAACTTATATAACCGTCGCGCCCGACCGCGCCTTCGGCTCGACCGGGCTGCTAAAATTTGTTTTTTCATAGGTGCCAAGCGCTTCGCGCTTGGCACCTATGAAAAAAACACTGATAAACAAAAATTTATTTAAGCTCCGCTATGGTAACGCCTGCGTCGCCCTCACCGAAGGTACCGAGACGGAAGGTCCTTACGTTCGGGTGATTTTTCAGGTGCTTCTGTATCTCGCGCCGCAGCACTCCTGTGCCTTTTCCGTGGATTATGGTTATTATGTGCAGCCCCTGCATGACTGCGCCGTCGATAGCTCTGTCAACGTCGAGTATAGCGTCGAGAGCCGTTTCTCCGCGGACATCCACCTCGGTGCAGGCTGTGCTTCTTGTATCGCGCCTGACGGTGCGGACAGCGCTCCTCTGCGGAAGCTTAACCTTCTCCTGCTTCAGAAGCCTGATATTTGATATTTCTACCCTTGTTTTGATTATCCCGGACTGCACCAGTACATTATCACGTCCTATCTCTAAAACGGTTCCTTCCTTGTTGATGTCGAAGATCAGCACACGGTCTCCCTTGACAAGCGGACGCGGCAGAACATAGCTTTCGTTGCTTCTGTTTTCCACAGGGTCTGCGGCATTTTCCATATTCCTGATATCTGCCCTGAGCTTTGCCCTCTGTTCATCGGTTATTTCCTTTTTCTTTCTTATTTCCTCTATCTCGTCAAGAACGCCGTATACCTGCGCCCTTGCCTTAGCAATGATCGCTTCCGCCTGAGCTCTTGCAGCTTCAAGCTCCTTTTTTGCTCCAAGCTCCGCTCTTGCTGCTTCGCTTCGTGCTTTTTCAAGCTCGGCTTCAGCCTCCTGCTTTGTCTGACGCGCTGAGGATATTTCCTCGTCAAGCTCTGCTCTGCTGCTTTCAAGCTTTCTAACAACGCTTTCAAACTTGCTGTTTTCCGCGCTGACAAGCTCTCTTGCCCGTCCGACTATCCCGTCGGGTATTCCGAGGCGCTCCGATATGGCAAAGG
The DNA here is from genome assembly GCA_902803385.1 of uncultured Ruminococcus sp. Lineage (GTDB taxonomy): Bacteria > Bacillota > Clostridia > Oscillospirales > Acutalibacteraceae > UBA1213. The sequence continues at coordinate 7,677 of CADCPT010000069.1, read as the reverse complement.
CATTGGAGCTTCCGGGCATTCCGATAAGCAAACGGTACGTAGGCCTTAGAGTCGCAACGTCAAATTCACAGCAGGCGTTTTCAACCCCGGGCGTATCGAGGGCGTAGCTTTTCAGCTCGGCATAATGTGTGGTAGAGGCTATTTTTGCTCCGAGTGTTCTCAGATGCTCCAGTATGGCGGTAGCAAGAGCGGCGCCCTCTATGGGGTCGGTGCCTGCGCCCAGCTCGTCTATCAGAACGAGACTGCGGTCATCCGCTTCACTGATTATTTCTCTTATGTTCGTTATATGCGCGGAAAATGTTGATAATGACTGTTCTATGCTCTGCTCATCGCCGATATCCACAAGTATGCGGTCAAAAACGGAAAGCTCGCTGCCGTCGGCAGCCGGTATCATCATTCCGCACATCGCCATCGCTGAAAAAAGGCCTATTGTTTTCAGCGTCACTGTCTTGCCACCCGTATTCGGACCGGTGATGACAAGCGTGTCAAAATCCGTGCCAAGAATTATATCCGTTGCCACTACCTTATCGGCAGGTATCAGCGGATGTCTTGCACTTTTCAGTTTTATGGTTCCACTGTCGTTCATTACCGGAAGGGTCGCCTTAGTTGACCATGCAAGCTCTGCCTTGGCAAAAATGAGATCAAGCTCCGCAAGTATTCCGAAGCTTGCGCAGACAGGGTCGGCGTATGCCCCGGCTTCTGCCGAAAGCTCGGCAAGGATGCGTTCTATCTCCGCCTTTTCCTTGCTCTGCAGGACCCGGATATCATTATTCGCTTCAACAACGCTCATCGGCTCTATGAATACGGTAGAGCCGCTTGCCGAGGTATCATGTACAAGTCCCTGTATGTTTGAACGGAATTCTGCCTTTACGGGAATAACAAAACGGCCTGCGCGCATTGTGATTATGCCGTCCTGAAGGTATTTTCTCGTTTCGGGCGAACGGACAAGTCGGTCGAGTCTTTCTCTTATCTTTGCCGATGCCGCGGCTATTTTCTTTCTTATCGCGGCAAGCTCGGGCGAAGCATTATCGGCTATCTCATCCTCGGAAAGTATGGAAAGGCTTATCCTTTCCTCAAGGTATTTGTTCGGAGTAAGCGCATTGAAGCGTGTATCAAGCGCTGTCGGCTCCGAGGACGCTCTGTCCCTCCAGTCCGATACGGTGCGTATGGTATGCAGCAGAGATGCTATGCGCAGAAGCTCAATGGGAGTGAGCACCGCCCCTGCCTGAGCGCGCCGCAGGGAATTTGACGGGTCGGCGATGCTTCCGAATGCAGGCGCACCGAACCTTCCTATGAGCGAATGGGCGTCTGACGTTTCCTGCAGCAATCCGGAAACGACTTTTATGTCGCTCTGCGGCTCAAGGGAAAGCGCAAGCTCCCTTGAACGTTCAAAAGAAGCCTTTTCCGCAAGCCTTGACAGTATCTTGTCAAGCTCAATTGCTCTGAGACTTTTGTCGTTTATTATATTATCTTTCATGATTTGTCCTTCTTTTCTTTTTTCGTTGTATTCTTTGCGCGTCAGCGCCTTTCACCCTGTTATTTCCCGAACTGCGAAAGCTTTTTGAAATAGTCGAGGCTGTTGAAGGAGCGCTCTGTTCTTGCAAGGGTGTAACGTTCCGCGCAGTCCGCAAACTGCGCAAGTGACTGCTCCGAGGCGGTGAACGAGAATATTCTTTTCGGTTCTGCAAGCAGGCTGTGCCTCAGCGCCTGGAGCGCTCCGCGCGAAAGGGGAACGGCGTCTGCCTCTCCATGAAAGCAGTCTTTGCATATGAGATTTCCTCCTGAAACAAGGAAATACATGGTATCCGCTTCATATGCTCCGCACGCTGAGCATGCGAGTATATCGGGCATAAAGCCGGTAAAGGACATCAGTCTCATTTCAAAAACAGATTTTACCTGTAGTATAGGCCGCGTTCCTCTGGACAGAATATATAGTGAATTCATAAGCAGGCTTAGGGCTTCATCCGAAGACACTCCCTCCGGAACTATATGAATGCACAGCTCGCACAGATACTGCGCCACGGCAAGCGTTTCTATATCGGCACTTGCTTCAAAAAACATCATTTCCTCAGAGGCATCATCTATTATGTAGGTATCCCGCCCGGAAAAAACGGACAGGCGGGAATAGGTAAGCGGCGACAGGGCATTGCTTCTTGAAAGCGAAAGGAGCCTTTTGTCCTTTGCAAAGCAGCGTATCACACCGTCTTTTTTAGTCAGAACAGTGACCAGCCTGACATTATCCTTCAGCGTTTTTGACGCCAGTATCAGACCCTCTGTGTTGAACTTCATTTTCTTCCTCCGGTTCATAGGGAAAATACTTCTGTCTTATGCAGTTTTTTGCCTGCCTGTACAGAAGATAGTCCTGTACACTTCCGCTTGACATAAAATTCTGCCACGCAGCATCCTCGTCCATCTGATCTCACCTCCGGCATGGTATAATAATAGTGATATGATATTACCATTATACCCTATGCCGCAGAAAATATCCGTGAAAATCGGGGAAACTATGAATTATGACAGTAAACGATATTATGCTGTGAGTTTTGCATTATTTCAGCTGTCAAAGCTGCTTTCATCATATCCCAGACTGCGAAGTATGCCCTCGCGGTTGCGCCAGTCTTCCTTGACCTTGACCCATATTTTAAGGTTTACCCTGCAGCCGAAGAATTTTTCCATATCCTGACGGGCGTAGGTCCCTATTTTTTTCAGCATCGCTCCGCCCTTGCCTATTATTATGCCCTTGTGGCTCTCACGTTCGCAGTAGATAACGGCGTCGGCGTCTATCAGACCGCCTTCGTCGCGCTCCTTCATCCTTTCTACAAAGACCGCAGTTCCATGGGGTATCTCCTTGTCAAGCAGACGCAGCAGCTTTTCCCTTATCATTTCGGCGGCAAGCACCCTTTCGGGCTGGTCGGTGAGGGAGTCCTCATCGAACATGAAGCCGCCCTCCTGAGCAAAAACGGAAAGCTCTTTTTTAAGCTCAGTCATTCCGCTGCCTGTCTGCGCAGATACCGGAACGACAGCAGAAAAGTCAAATATCTGTGAAAGTGCGGATATCTGAGGCGCAAGTATCGTCTTGTCCTTTACGGTATCCGTTTTGTTTATGGCAAGTATCGCCGGAACGCCGAGAGCTTTGAACTTTTCGGCAAAAAGCTTTTCTTCTTCGCCCGGCAGCACTCCAGCCTCAGTAACGAGCATGCAGGCGTCAACTCCCGCCACAGATTCGTTTACCGAGCGCAGCATGAATTTATCCAGGCTGTTATGCGGCTTGTGTAGCCCCGGTGTGTCTATGAATACAAGCTGGATATCGCCCTCTGTCAGAACGCCCGTTATCCTTGTGCGTGTTGTCTGGGGCTTTGAGGATACTATGGCTATCTTATGTCCGAGCAGTCTGTTCAGAATAGAGGATTTTCCGACGTTAGGCCTGCCGACTATTGCTATGAATGCAGATTTTTTATTGTCCATTAAATTACCTCCTGAAAGCAAAAAAACGTGCAAAAAGAGAGATGTACAGCGTACAAACGGACTGTGCTCTCCTGTTTCGCTCGTTTTTATGCATGATGCGCCTTTAAGGCACCTGTTCTTTTTTGTATGTATTACTGTTCGTCCTCGTTGATGACGTAGCTTGAGGAGCTGGGCAGACCGAGAAGGGTCATGACCTTTTCCTCCTTTTCTCTCATTCTCAGGCGCTGCAGACCGTTGTCCTCATGGTCATAGCCTAAAAGATGCAGCATGCTGTGAGCGGTAAGGTAGCCGACCTCGCGCTGAAGGCTGTGACCGAAGCGCTCTGCCTGCTCAACAGCGGTTTCCATAGATATTACGATATCTCCGAGTATCTTGGCACCGTTGTTGGGATCGGTGTCGTATTTGCCGTTTTCGCCCATGGGGAAGGAGAGAACATCCGTTACCCTGTCTGTGTTTCTGTATATCTTATTAAGTTCCCTTATCTGTTTGTTATTTACAAGGGTAACGCTTACCTCAACGGAGCCGGGGAATTCCTCAAGCTTGAGCACAGCGTTGCAGCAGCGTCTGATAAGCATACGAAGACCTGTGGGTATCTTGATATCCTTTTGCTTGTTAGTAATGATTACCTTGATCTTATCCATTTTTGTTCTCACCTTTCCTGAAAATATCCTGCCGCCCCTGCGACAGATACATAGTATCGTATCGTTGCTATTGTTTTTTACCTCCGTTGCTCTCGTAGGCTCTTATTATATCCTGGACGAGCCTGTTTCTTACAACATCAGAGGCACTGAAAAAGATACATTCTATATCATCTATATTTTTGAGTATCCTGACTGCGTCCTTAAGACCGGAGCGGATACCTCCCGGCAGATCAATCTGAGTTATATCGCCGGTTATTACCATTTTTGAGCCCATGCCGAGCCTTGTCAGGAACATCTTCATCTGTTCCGGAGTAGTGTTCTGGGCTTCGTCGAGAATAATAAAGCTGTCGTCCAGAGTGCGTCCTCTCATATATGCAAGAGGAGCGACCTCGATGTTGCCGCGCTCAACGTATTTCTGGAAGGTTTCTGCGCCGAGCATATCGAACAAAGCGTCATACAGCGGTCTGAGGTAGGGATCGACCTTGCTCTGCAGGTCGCCGGGCAGAAAGCCCAGCTTTTCGCCGGCTTCAACTGCCGGACGGGTGAGTATTATGCGGTTTATCTCTCTTGCGCGGAAAGCTGTTACCGCCATTGCTACGGCAAGGTAGGTCTTTCCCGTGCCTGCGGGACCCACACCGAATGTAACGGTGTTTTTGTTTATCGCCGTACAGTATTTCTTCTGACCTATAGTTTTGGGCTTGACCGGTTTTCCGCGTGATGTGATGCAGATGCAGTCGCCGGCAAGCTGTTCTATCTTATGCTCGCTGCCCTCATTCACGAGTGACATACAGTAGCGCACATTCTGATCGGAAAGCGCCTCGCCTCTGTTTACAAGCGCAAGCAGGCTTTCGATGACCTTGACGGCGCGCATAACGTTTTCCGGCTCTCCCGTTACCTTCAGCTCGGAATCGCGGCAGACTATGGAGACCATATATTCATTCTGAATAAGTCTGATATTTTCATCAAACGTCCCGAACAGTGCAACAGCCTGCTCCATACGGTCGATATTGATGATCTGTTCTATCATTGGACCACCTTTGTGAAATAAAAATAAAAGACGAAAATGCATTGTGACATAATGCACATAATACCTCTCCTGCCATTATAACACAAGCTTTGTAAAAAGTCACTATAATTTTTAAAAAAATTATATTTTTTTAATAAAAAATTTTGATTATTATATTCCTTATGGGATTATAGCTGTTTTTGCATTGCTTTTACGGTTTTCCGGAAACACAACATAATCATTTTTTGTACTTTGTTGCCCCGAAAGAAGTGCCCGGATGGTGCGCCTGCCCTGCGGCGCACTTTTTTATAGTGTTTTTTCAGGTATGCCGGCGCCGCAAGTCAGGCGCACCTCGGGGGGTTCTGAAAAACAACAGTCGGTAAAGTCTGTAAAAATATTCTCTGTCACTGATTGAATATAGCGTGGGTTTATGCTACAATTTAGACAGATATAGTGTTCGGAATAATTTAAAGAAAGGTAGTGCTTTGTGATGATTACTGCTTCTGCTTCTCCGTTTGCCGAGATGATCTATTTCTTCGTGCTGCTTGCAAACGGCGCTTCAGACAATGCCATTTATTTCATTCCTTTTATTATGCTCCTTTTTGCTGCGATGATCGGCGTTATAGTGTATTTCACGATAGTAAAGAACAAGCCTGCAAAGAATATGTATCAGGCTGCAATTGAGGCACAAAAAGTAATGCCGGAGGGAAAAAAGAGCATCCGCGAGCAGTTTGAAGAGTATGAAAAGGAAAAAGCGTATTCTGCAGGGATACTTTTTGAGAGTGATACAGATGAGACATCCGGGGAGACGGATGATGCTGAAGCTGATGAACAGATAAAGGACGATGATGAAAAAGAGTCCTGATCTATAAAGCATTTATAGTGTTTTTTCAGAGGTGCCAGGCGCTTTGCGCCTGGCACCTCTGAAAAACTAAATAATAATAGCCAGGTCGTGCCCAAGGCGCGGTCTGGCGGTGGTTTGCACGAAACGACAGCGTGATCTGACACCGGCGGCACGCCAGTTGGGTAGTGCCTTTCAGAATAAAAGTATTGACAAAAACCAATATAATGTATTATGATAAACGTGTATTTTTTAAAAATCCGGAGGAATGTAAAAATGTCCAAAACACCGTTTATCAGTAAGGAACAGGCAGAAGAGATAATAAAAAAATTCCCTACTCCGTTTCACATATATGACGAAAAAGGTATAAGAGAAAATGCAAGGAAGCTATATGAGGCTTTTGCATGGAACAAGGGTTTTCGTGAGTATTTTGCCGTAAAGGCAACTCCGACTCCGGCTATCCTCAGAATACTGAAGGAGGAAGGCTGCGGAACGGACTGCTCATCTATGAGCGAGCTTGTTATGTCCGAAAGATGCGGCTTCAGATCTCCCGAAATAATGTTCTCTTCAAACGACACTCCGCCCGAGGAATTCAGATACGCAAAAGAGATCGGCGCAATCATCAACCTTGACGATATCACACATATTGACGTGCTCGAAAAGACCTGCGGCATTCCCGAGACAGTCTGCTGCCGCTATAATCCGGGCGGGACCTTTTCCATATCTACAACAATAATGGACAATCCCGGAGATGCAAAATACGGAATGACGCGCCCTCAGATAATGGAGGCATACAAAACACTTCGCGATAAGGGCGCAAAGAAATTCGGTCTGCATGCTTTCCTTGCAAGCAATACCGTTTCCAACGAATACTACCCGACCCTTGCAGGCATACTTTTTGAGCTTGCGGCGGATATAAAAAAGGAAACAGGTATTTCACTCAGCTTTATCAACCTTTCCGGAGGAGTCGGAGTACCGTATACTCCCGACAAGGAGCCTAATGATATTATGGTCATCGGAGAGGGCGTGCGCCGCGAATTTGAAAGGGTGCTCGTTCCTGCAGGACTCGGAGATATCGCTATATTCACTGAGCTGGGACGCTATATGCTTGCGCCCTACGGTCATCTTGTAACGACTGCCATACACGAAAAGCATATCCACAAGGAATACATAGGAGTGGACGCCTGCGCCGTTAACCTTATGCGTCCGGCAATGTACGGCGCATATCATCATATAACCGTTCTCGGCAAGGAAAACGCGCCCTGCGACCATACCTATGATATTACCGGCTCGCTCTGCGAAAACAACGATAAATTCGCTATCGACAGAAAGCTTCCTAAGATCGACAGGGGAGATATCCTTGTTATCCACGACACAGGAGCGCATGGCTTTGCGATGGGGTACAACTATAACGGCAAGCTGAAAAGCGCGGAGCTTCTCCTGCGCGAAGACGGCAGCGTTGTTGAGATACGCCGCGCTGAGACCATAGAGGATTATTTTGCAACTCTCGACGGCTACTGGGACGTTATCTGATGAATTCCGGGCGGCGCACTTTTTTATAGTGTTTTTTCAGGGGGTGTGAAAAAACTATTTTCTTTTTTACAAGCCTCTGAATCATCTAAATATCCGATAACATGGCTTACCGTCTGATCACTACTTTGAGACAGTACGCAATAAAGTAAGAAAGCGTCATTGCAATAGAAAAAACGACTTCATATACATCT
>CADCPT010000068.1 GCA_902803385.1 uncultured Ruminococcus sp. | reverse complement strand
GGCGCCAGCCAAGCGGCGTCCTCCGCCTCACTATGCGAAATTTTCCGCTCAAATCTTTTTAAAGCGTTTTATCGGATATTAGTATTAAACAGTGTTTTTTCAGCTATGCCAGGCGCGAAGCGCCTGGCATAGCTGAAAAAACTAAATAAAACCGCCGGGTCGCGCCGAAGGTGCGATCCGGCGGTGGCTTTACATAACACTGTATTCCGATTTGGCAAAGCAGAAGCGAACCTGAATTATTAATTATTAATTGATATTGCTTCAGCTCAGCTCAAAGGCGCCGGTGTAAAGCTGATAGTATTTGCCGTGCTTTGCGATAAGCTCTTCGTGGGTGCCGCGCTCTATGATCGAGCCAAGCTCCAGCACCATAATGGTGTCAGAATTCTGAACCGTGCTGAGCCTGTGTGCAATAACAAATACTGTTCTGCCAAACATAAGACCGTCCATGCCCTTTTGTACAAGGGCTTCTGTTCTTGTGTCAATGGAGCTTGTCGCTTCGTCAAGTATCATAACAGGCGGATCCGCAACTGCCGCACGGGCAATGGAGATAAGCTGGCACTGACCCTGAGAGAGCTGTCCGCCGTCTCCTGTGATAACGGTGTCATAGCCGTCCGGGAGCATCATGATAAAGTCATGAGCGTTTGCAAGCTTTGCCGCAGCAATACATTCTTCATCCGGGGCGTCAAGCTTACCGTAGCGGATATTGTCCATGACCGTTCCGGTAAAGAGATGAACGTCCTGCAGAACAATGCCGAGAGAACGCCTGAGGTCAGGCTTTTTTATCTTGTTGATGTTGATGCCGTCGTAGCGTATCTTGCCGTCTGCAATGTCATAGAAACGGTTTATCAGGTTTGTTATAGTTGTCTTTCCTGCGCCCGTTGCTCCTACAAATGCGACCTTCTGACCGGGCTGAGCATTGAGGGTGACATCATGCAGTACGGTCTTTTCCGGAACATATCCGAAATCCACTCCGTCCATAACGACATTTCCGCAAAGCTTTGTGTAGGTTATAGTGCCGTCGCCGTGGGGATGCTTCCATGCCCACATCTCAGTACGTTCTTCAGCTTCGGTAAGATCGCCGTTTGCATCATACTTTGCATTGACAAGAGTAACATAGCCCTCGTCCTGTTCGCTTTCCTCGTCCATAAGGGCGAATATGCGTTCTGCTCCTGCAAGCGCCATTATAACGGCATTTATCTGCTGGGATATTTCGCTGATAGGTCTTGTAAAGTTTTTGGAAAGCTGTAAAAATGATGCGATAACGCCTGCGGTAATGGGGCTGATACCGAATATCGAAAGAGCTCCTCCGACGATGGCGATAAGAACATACTGAAGGTTTCCGAGGTTGTTCATAATGGGCATGAGGATGTTTGCATAGGTGTTTGCAGCCGTTGCGCTGCGGCAAAGCTCCTCGTTCTTTTTGTCGAATTCCTCTTTTGCGATATCTTCATGCGTGAAAACCTTTATGACCTTCTGACCGTTTATCATTTCCTCGATATATCCGTTCACCTCGCCGAGCTGCTTTTGCTGGGCAATAAAGTTTACCGCGCTGCCGGAGGCTATTTTGGTCGTTACTATCATTATCAGTCCGACAAACAAAAGCACAAACAGGGTCATATATATATTCAGAACTATCATTGCCGCAAGAACACAGATAACTGTTATTACGGATGAAAACATCTGAGGGATGCTCATTGACATCATCTGGCGGAGGGTGTCGATATCGTTTGTATATCGGCTCATTATATCTCCGGCCTGGTTCCTGTCGAAATAGCTTATTGGAAGGGTCTGCATATGCTCAAACATCTCGTCCCTTATTTTTTTCTGGACGCCCTGAGATATTGTGACCATTATTCTGTTGTAGGCAAGTCCGGCAAGCGCGCCGATGACAAATATGCCTGCCATAAAGAAAATCGTGCGGTGAAGTCCGGAAAGATCCGGGTTTGATGATTTCAGCAGCGGAGTGATGTAATCGTCTATGATTATCTGTATGAACATAGCCGAAAGGGCGCTTGAAGCAGCGCTCATAACTATGCAGATAAGCACGAGCACAAGCCGCAGCTTGTAATCCTTCATATATGACAGCAGCCTTTTTATTACCGCACCGGGATTCTTTATGCGGCGCGGCATGGGTCCGCCCGGTTTTCCGGAGAAGCCGCGTGGATTATTCATTCTCGGCATTGCTGTCACTTCCTTTCTGCTGGGATTCAAATACTTCTCTGTAGATAGAGCTTGTTCTGAGAAGCTCATCGTGCGTTCCGAAGGCGCTTATCATACCCTTGTCCATTACGATTATCCTGTCTGCGTCCTGAACGGAGGATATCCTCTGTGCGATAATGAATTTTGTCGTATCGGGTATCTCATCGCGCATAGCCTTTCTGATGGATGCGTCAGTTTTTGTATCAACGGCGCTTGTAGAGTCGTCCATTATCAGTATCTTCGGCTTTTTCAGCAAAGCGCGCGCAATACAGAGCCTCTGGCGCTGGCCGCCGGAAACATTCGTTCCGCCCTGTTCGATATAGGTGTCGTATTTATCGGGCAGACGCTCAATGAAGTCATCTGCGCAGGCAAGACGGCACACTCTCTTTATATCCTCGTCGGTCGCATCCTTATTGCCCCAGCGGAGATTTTCGCTTATCGTGCCCGAGAAAAGTACGTTTTTCTGGAGCACCATTGCAACTGCATCGCGAAGTGCGGATATGTTGTACTCCTTTACGTTCCTGCCGCCGACAAGAACTTCTCCCTCGGTAACGTCGTAAAGACGCGGTATGAGCTGGACAAGGCTTGATTTTGAAGAGCCTGTTCCGCCGATAACGCCTATTGTCTCGCCCTGTATGATATTCAGATCGATATTTTTCAGGCAGAGCCTGTCTGTCTTTCCGGAATAGCTGAAGCTTACGTTCCTGAATTCAACAGCGCCGTTTCCGACCTCATATACAGGTTCCTCCGGATCGGAGATATCCGGAACTTCCTTCAGGACCTCTACGATCCTTTCTGCGCTTGCTCTTGACAGTGCAATGATGACCATTATGATCGAGATGAACATAAGGCTCATAAGTATCTGAAAAACATACGTCATCATAGATACGAGCTGACCCGTGGTCATGACACCTGCAAGGATATGGTCAGAGGCCACCCACGCGATTATGAGAATACATGCATATATCGAAAGCTGCATAACAGGCATATTGAATGCGACGATTTTTTCAGCCTTTGAAAAATCCTTGTATATATCACCGGAGATAGTCTTGAATTTTTCGGTCTCATGGTCTTCGCGGACAAAGGATTTTACCACCCTTATTCCGTGCAGATTTTCCTGGACAACATTGTTGAGCTTATCATAGGTCTTGAAAACACGCGAGAATACCGGATGAGCAAATTTGATTATAAGCCCGAGTGCAAGCGCAATTACCGGGATAAACACCACAAATACCATTGAAAGAGCTGCGTTTATGCGGAATGACATTATCATTGCGAATATCATCATAAACGGTGCTCTTACGGCGACTCTTATTATCATCTGGTATGAATTCTGAATATTTGTGACGTCTGTCGTCATACGGGTAACAAGGCTTGAGCTTGAAAACTTGTCGATGTTCAGAAATGAATATGTCTGTAGCTTATAGAACAGGTCATGCCTGAGATTCTTTGCAAAGCCTGCCGAAGCCTTTGCGGAAAAAATACCCGAGCAAGCGCCGCAGATCAGCGCTCCGAATGCAACAGCTGCAAGTATAAGGCCGGTACGCCAGATATAATCCCAGTCGCCCTTGTTTATGCCGAGGTCGATAAGGTTTGCCATAAGAAACGGAAGGACGACCTCCAGTATAACCTCACCCATTACAAACAGAGGCGCCAGTATAGACGGCAGCTTGTATTCTCTTATGCTTTTGGCTAATTCCTTTATCATTCTTCTTCCCCCCGGATCGCATTTCTTCTTATCTTTTCCAGCACTGAGAAGAACACCTCAAGCTCATCGTATGATATTCCGCGGCGCATTATTTCCTCATTCTTTTTGTACTGCTCTGCCATACGGGAATACATCTCCTTAGCGCGCGGTGTAAGAACAAGCTTTTTTAGCCTTGCGTCGTGCCCTACGCTTTCACGGGTTATGAAGCCTTTTTTCTCCATCAGCTGAACTATGCTCGATACAGTGGAGCGCCGGATCGAGAATTCCTCCTCGATATCACGCTGGAACACATCCCTGTCGGAGTTTCTTGCGATATAGGCTATGATCCATCCGTTTTTTCCGGTAAGATCATCCATTTCTTTCTTGATATCGGAGCGGCTCCACTCACGGCAAAGGACATTATTGGTCTTACTAAGCTCTATGCCTATATATCTTTTGTTTTCCTGCATTTTCACACCTCCGAAAAAACTGTATTTCAGACTGTCAGTTATCTAACAGTCAGCTTACTCACATTTTATCACGTTATATAAATAATGTCAATAATACAGTTTATTCTTTCTGTTTTCAGTTTATCAAGCCCCTGAAAATGTGTTTTCGCCCACGTGCGCCTACCTTGCGGCGCACTTTTTATAGTGTTTTTTTAGGGGTGCCAGGCGCTTCGCGCCTGGCACCCCTAAAAAAACAGATCTTTAGCAGCCCAATCGCGCCGAAGGCACGGTCGCGCGGATGGGGCAGTGTTAATGCGACAGCCCCTTTGAAAAAACTGTTTAACTGAGTTCGCCGCAAGGCAGGCGAACGGGGATAAACAAATTTTTGCGGTTTGCGCAGCTGTAAAAACAAAAAAGAATTATTTTTCGCCAAAGGGACAAAATAATAAAAATGACCCTTGAGGAGATAATACTATGAAACTGTTTTTCAGACTGCTCAGCGCGGCATTGGGCTGTGCGGCAGCGATCGTTTTTTCGCTTTGTACTGCGGCAGCATCATCAACACCATCGGAAATATCTGTCAGCGCCGACAGCGGCGATACTTTCTGCACCTATCCGCTGAGCGTGGATTACGGCGAGCTTCCGGCAGCTGCAGAGCCTGACGGCGGCAGCGCCGCTTCGGACGGTCGGATCAAGCTTTTCGGCATCATACCGGTAAAGAACGTTTCCGTTCGCTTTACCGAAAGGCCGGTCGTTTCCCTCGGAGGACAGCCATTCGGGATAAGGCTTTATTCAGAGGGGATAATGGTCGCCCGCACCGGAAGTGTTCAGACATCAGACGGAGAGAGATTTCCGGCGGCAGACGCCGGGATCTGTTCAGGCGACCTGCTCCTGACCGCAGACGGCAAAAAGCTCCTCAGCAGCAGCGAGCTTTCGGAGCTGACCGAAAAAAGCGGCGGCAGGAGCATAGTTATTACAGGAAAACGCGGCGAAAGAGATTTCCGCACTACAATAAGACCGTCAAAGGATATCCAGCTCGGCATTTTCCGCATCGGGCTGTGGGTGCGCGACAGCTGTGCAGGTATCGGCACTATTACCTTTACGGATGTGCACAGCTGCGCATTTGCCGGACTCGGACACGGTATTATCGACTCTGACAGCGGTCAGATCGTACCGCTTGCAGAGGGCGATATCGTTCCTGCCGTTATCACCGGCATCACACGCGGCAGCGCCGGAAGACCCGGTTCCCTGTGCGGCAGCTTTGCTTCCGATAAGTCTGCCGGTACTATAGCAGCAAACTCAGAAAAAGGGATATACGGATTTCTGAGCGGCAGCGGTTTTCAGGGGCAGGACATACCCGTTGCTTTCCGGCAGGAGGTCAGGCGCGGCGAGGCAAAGATATATACGACCATCTCAGGCTCTGCGCCTGAATGGTATGATGTAAGGATAACCGACATCAGCTACGATAATATCGCCGTCACCAAGAATATGGTAATTGAGATAACTGACAAAAGACTGCTTGAAAGCACAGGCGGGATAATACAGGGTATGAGCGGAAGCCCTATTGTGCAGAACGGCTGTCTGGTCGGCGCGGTAACACATGTGTTTGTAAATGACCCATGCTGCGGCTATGGCATATTTGCGGAAAATATGTTTGACCTATGCAGAAGCGTTGTACAAAAAAGCGGTCAAAAAGCATCCTGATTTTGTTAAAGCGATAGAATATCTGTTTTATCAGAAAGAAAATTACCCCTAACGCTTGCCAAAACTGGTAGTTTATGGTAATATATAGACATCATAAAAATTTAACGGGGGATTAACCATGAAAAACAGATTTAAAATTCTTATCACCGAAGAAGCAGAGGATTTCAGCGGCAAAGAGGCAGTTTTTGAAAATGAGGGCTTCGAGCCGGATTTCTGCCGAAAAGACGGTCAGGAGCTGCTTGCGCGTATCCGCGAGGACAGACCCGACGTAGTTCTGATGGATATGTTCATGAGCACCATTGACAGCGTAGGCGTGCTCATAAGAGCCAAAAAAGAGTTTGCAGGAAGCTGCCCGGTGTTTATTATTGTTTCCGGTTTTGACAGCCCTATGCTCGAAAGGGAAGCGCTCAGCGCCGGAGCTGCTTATTTTGCAATAAAGCCCTATGATACTGCCGTACTTCTGGAGCGGATAGCCGACCTTATGAGCTATTGTTCCTCCGATAAAGGCGGCGCTATACTCAGCATCGACAGAGAGCTTGAAATAACCGTTACAGACATCCTCCACCAGATAGGCGTTCCTGCGCATATAAAGGGATACCATTATCTCAGGGATTCCATAATGATGTGCGTTCTTCATCCGGAGACGATCAATGCTGTTACAAAGGAGCTTTACCCCTCCGTTGCCAAAAAATACGACACCACCCCATCGCGTGTAGAGCGCGCAATAAGGCATGCTATTGAGGTCGCATGGGATCGCGGAGATGTTGACATTCTCAATTCATATTTCGGATATACTATACAGGGCAGCCGCGGAAAGCCCACGAACAGCGAATTCATTGCGATGATATCAGACCGTCTGCGCCTGAAAGGCAGACGCTCTGCATGATCCGGCGCGCCGGCGTGCCGCCGGTGTCATATCGCGCTGTCGTTTCGTGCAAACCACCGCCGGACCGCGCCTTCGGCACGACCCGGCTATTATTATTTAGTTTTTTCAGAGGTACCAAGCGCTTCGCGCTTGGTACCTCTGAAAAAACACTGATTCAAGTGCGCCGCAAGGTAGGCGCACGGAAGCTCTGAAAAAACAATTCTTTGGCAGCCGAGTTACATGCCTCCCATATATCAGGGGAGGTGGCAGCGCGCAGCGCTGACGGAGAGGTGGTAAACTAAGGGCAGGCGCGAAGCGCCTGGCAGAACCTCATCCGTCACGGCTGCGCCGTGCCACCTTCTCCATAGGAGAAGGCTTGTCGTAACCGGAGCTGCAACTGCTTCAAAGGGGACTGTGAAAAAATTCACGGCTCCTTCGCTATACAAAGTGGGCCTACCTTGCGGCGCACTTCCCATATAGTATAAGGGGGTGTGAAAAAACTATTTTCTTTTTTACAAGACTCTGAATCATCTGAATATCCGATATAATATAGCTTACCGTCTGATCACTACTTTGAGACAGTACGCAATAAAGTAAGAAAGCGTCATTGCAATAGAAAAAACGACTTCATATACATCT
>CADCPT010000067.1 GCA_902803385.1 uncultured Ruminococcus sp. | reverse complement strand
TGGTGGCAAGAAATATGGAGGGCTAAAAAATGACAAAGAAAGAATTCGAGAAAAAACTAAGAAAAATCAAAGATCAGGAAGAAAAGTATGGTGTAAAAATCACCATCACTGACCTTATAGACAAGGATCATCTTAACTGTATCTGGTACGGGGGAGAGGTCGGAATTATCGAAACTCCAAGTGGTTATACAATTACTATCGGAGCATATGGTGACATTCGTTTGTATGGTTTCATAAATTCGGAACCGATAGATATCAAAGACAAATCCAATAGCGGTAATGTGTATCACGAAATCGGAAACAAGGTTGATGATAAGCTTTTACATAAACTGTTATGGTCTGACAAAGAAAACAACTATCTCGAATACGAGAACAATAATTGGTTTGAAGTCGATCTTATATCCCCGGATGGTGAGTGGATTGATCTTTGTTATGCTGACAACGTTCTCGATGATGATCTTCTGGATTGTTTTCTGGATATAGAAACATATCTTGAATATGTCGAGGATGTTATTAAAAATCGAAATTAAATAGTAAAGGAGAATAAATATGCATTATTTACATAAAATTCTTGTCAAGGTTGCCCCCGAATTGGATCGTGAAGAGAAAATAAAAGAGGCTCGTAGCACAGCAGTGTCTGAAACTGAATGTTTCTATGAGTATGTTTGGGATTGGAGAGAAACTGAATCTGCAGGACGGTGGGCTTACGAATATCCTCTCAATGTTATACTTGCAGAGGATAATGTAGATAAGTTTTTAGATCACCTCCAACGCTGCAAGCAAATGCAGTTGGATACTGTTTCAGATGATATGAAAAGTATCGGAGAAGGAGATCTATTCAAAATGATTCAGGAATCAAAATTTGAAGAGATCTACAATAGAGGTTTGTTTACTCCTTTTGGACTTGATCTTTGGAAATTTCACAGAATTATAAATCTTCTGAGTGGAGAATACATTCCGGATTCGTATTTTTTTAATGTTGATGACAGAGACAGCAGGATTACTGATGAACTGATAGAAAAAATTAAAAAGAGCCCTAAAGAGTACGCACTGGTTCTTTTCGACCAACATATATAATGGAGGGGAAAAGCGTGAAAGGTACAATAGTTGTTCGCAAACTGAAAAAGAAGGGAAAATATGTATCTAAGATAGATTTTGACCCTGCTTTTGTAGATACTGAAAACCCAAACGGTTTTTTTCAAGATGGTAGTATGCCCGATTGAAAACAAGATATGGTATTGTAAAGTTCAGAATGGTTACAAAATTCTTGGAGAAGGATACATTGTCAGTGGTATAGACGAGAAGGATATCGACGAAAAAATAAGAAACCGTAGGTATTATCAGTCCGATAAATCCATTGAACACATTTTGATTGACGAAAGTGAACTATAGGAGGAAACAAAATGATCAAAACATACGCTCCAGGCACTCTTGGTGGAGATATCGAAGAATACTGTCCTCATTGTGACAACTGCATCGGTGTCAGTGCTGAGGAAGAAGACAGTTACGAAACCACATGCCCTGTATGCGGAAAGCAGCTTATGCTGTGCACCTATTGTCATGACGATTTCGGTGATAACTGCAACTGGAATGATAATTGGTACGAAAGATGCAGCAGAATGCGTACAGATCAGTGTGACCGTATCAGGCAGGCTTGTATTTCTGCCGGAGTTATGAGTGAGGACATAGAAATGGCAATCAAGACCATAAAACGAATGAAAGCAAAGGAGAAAAAACTATGAACAATAAAAAATACTATGTGGGAGTAAGGACAGATGACGGCATGATGTTCGTCACTGAAATCGAAAACAGTAATCGAATATGCTATTGGAGTAAAGATTCCAAACCGCTTGCTATGAGCAAAAGTGTGGCTGATGATATTGCTCTTGGTCTCACCTGGAACGGTAATAATGCTGTTGTAGTAGAATCCATAATTGAACAGACTGATCATTTTACTGGAAGACCGACAGATATACAGGTACTTATCAATCGGCTTTCTGCGAAAGAAAAAGATGATCTTTACCGATCACTGTGGGCTGAACATGTCCGAGAAGATGTGGAATCCTTTTGCGAGTCTGAAGATATTGATCTGAGCGAAAACGGAATAGATTTCGTTATAGAACAATACATTTACGAGGGCAGGTATGACTGCAATCGCTCATATTGGGATAATCTCAGGTGGCTTGTAGAGGAAGCAGCGAAAACCGATAAAGTCTGATATCTTGAAACCGTTGTAGAAATACAGCGGTTTCTTCCGTTTCGTCAAGCATAATATTGATGGCTGGTATTTAGATTGTTATGGAGCATTATGAATATCAGACTATTATAATTTATGGAGGTTGATTTTATGACAACAACATTTGTTAAGAGGCTGTATGGCCTTTATCAGAATGGTGCTCTTCTTACGCATATCTCTGATAATATTGCCACATTGCAGACTTTGGCTGAAGCTAATGATTGCATCTTGGAGATTGACACTACATCACCGGATGTGGCTTCTGATCCTATCGAAAAGTCATTGGAAACAATTAATGACAACTTCGTGATCATTGAAAATGATCGGGAAAAAAAGTATGGGTTTTCAGAAGTGTATCAGAAAGAAACCGGTGAATACAATATCACAATGTGGAAGAATCGATTAGTTGTGAACTTGCTCCGAAAAGATGTAGATGAGGCAATTGAGGATTTAACAGAAAATCCCGGGATATGGGAAGATAGACCTACCGCTATTGATGCTGTTAATCTTCATTGTCAATACTGGCAGCATAACGACATTCCACATGGTTGTTATGTTCCGGTATTTCGTATGACATCTAAAATGCTGCAGATGTTGCTTACAACCGGTTTTGAGGCAGATATTTTGTTGTTAGTGGGCTGAAAAATTCAGGAGGTTCAATTATGAGTTGGATAGAAGATAAAATCGATGAAAAAGAATTCGATGTTCAGGAACTGAGGTCGAAGTTAGCTGCAGAAGAAGCGATACTCAAAAGTATGCAGGATAACCGTGTTATCTGGGAAGCTGTCGAAAAAGCCGGTATCGATACAGATATATTGGATGAATTGTATCGTACCGGAAAATTTACGGAGGATAATCTTATCGAGGAACTGGAAAGTAATTGCCAATATTATGATAACCTATATGACGAGATTGAACACAGTGCAAGCAAAAGTTATATAAACGAAATCGCTGATCAGATCGAAAAGTACCGGAGTTGGATAAAAGCTGTCGATAATATTGAGGAGGATTAATTATGGCAAATACTTATTATTACACCAGGACAAATTATTTCAGAGTCACATCTGAAGAAGCATATCGGAAGTATTTTAGATGTCTTTGTGCAGAGGATCTTGAAGACTTTACGAAAACAGAGGATGGAGTTGTATATCACTGCTTTGGTGGGTATAGCTGTATTGAGTATTGTGATGTTGAAGCTGCCATCAAGGATGTATACGAAGAAGAAAACGGTGATGTCTTTAATGAGAATGGAGAACTGTTGGACCTTGAGACAGCATTAAAGCAAACAGAACTTTACGATCAGGACGGACATTGTATTTTTGATGAATCTGATGCAGATAGTTCTGATGAGCTAATTACGGAAATACAGAAATTGCTGCCTGATGGTGAATGCTTTGTTTTGCAGGAAATTTTTCATCAGAAGCTAAAATTCGTGAATGGCTATGCGGTAGTTGCTACAAATAAAGAAGTAAAGCATATTAGTCTTTCTTCTTTTGTAGATTCAGCAATTGAGGAGCTTGTAGGAAAGGATAATAAGGTTACAAGAGCGTATTAGTAAGGAGGAATTTATTGTGCGTATAGGTATTACAGAAAGAGGAGATGCCGGGCTCGACTTTACCTGGTATGACGCTGTTAAGGCTAATAAAGTTGACGGTGCAGTACTCATAACCAAAAATATAACATCTGAATTT
>CADCPT010000066.1 GCA_902803385.1 uncultured Ruminococcus sp. | reverse complement strand
TTTTTCAGGGGTTCCAGGCGCTTCGCGCCTGGAACCCCTGAAAAAACACTATAAAAAGTGCGCCGCAAGGTAGGCGCACCGGGGGGGCACTTCCTACGGGCGCACTTGGCTGGTTTCAAGGGGTTGCCGTCAGAATCCTTATTTTGCGACAGCCACCTCAAAAAAACATAATAACTAAGAATTTCTCGCGCAATACGGCGATTCATACAGCTTGCCGTGAACAAAGTAGTTGTAAGAACGGCATCCTCCTGCACAGTATTCGCCGAATGAGCACTGCGCACATTTGCCTGTAAGAAGCTCCTTTGAGAAGCCTCTGTTATATGCAAAGCTCTCGGGTGATTCCCAGATGCTTCTGAGTGATCGTTCTCTTATATTGCCCTCGATAAAACGTTCATCATACATTGCTTCACAGCCGCGGATATTCCCGGCGCTGTCTATTCCTATGGAAGAGATACCTGCAAGACAGCCGCGGAAAAATGCCTTGCCGCTGCGGTTGCCGCGGAGCCTTCCGTCTGCTACCGTAAAATAACCGATGTTGTCCGCCATGCCTATCGAAAACGGCACCGTGTCGGCGTGTTTGTCAATGAAGGCCATGACATCAAGGAAGCTGAAGCGATGATCCAGTCCGCTGTCTGAGGCATTGCCCATGGGGGAGCATGCCTGAAGCTGCCAGGCAAAAATATCGTACTGCTTAACAGTATCAAACAGCCTGTCGAGACAGCAGGCATTTTCACTGTGTAAAGTCGTAATAATACTTGTGGGGATCCCTGCACCTGTAAGAACAGAAACAGCATTCACAGCCCGGTCAAAGCTTCCGGGCTGTCTGTATTTATCGTGTATCTCACGCGGCCCGTCTATCGAAACAGAAACCGACTCTATATGTGCTGTCCTGAGTTCATCCAGTATCCTGTCGTTGAAAAGGAAACCGTTCGTGATGATATTCACGGCAACGCCGTTGCTTGTCAGGCGCATCACTATATCCTTCCAGTCGCGTCGCATGAACACCTCGCCGCCGATCATAGATACTCTTCTGCAGCCGAGCTCAATAAGCGCATCCGCAACCCTCAGACATTCATCAGTGGTAAGCTCGTTTTCTCTCGCCTTGCCTGCCCTCGAGCCGCAGTAACGGCAGCTGAAGCAGCATGCAAGGGTTATCTCCCACACGCATCTTGTAAGTTTATAGGTCATGGCTCATTCCTTATTATTGGTTTTCTCGTAAATTGTCCCTTCGAGCTGATGTCCGCATTCAGTGCAGAATTTAGAATTCCCGGGGTTCGTATTTCCGCATATCTCGCATATAATCCCGTCCGGGTCAGCTGCCGGCTGAGGCTGCACAGGCATCGGGGGAGCGCTCTGGAACATAAACCCCATTCCGCTGTTCATCATACCGGGTCCTGCATAGGTGACCATAGCGATTGGCATAGTCGGACCGGCATAGACCAGCCCCTGAGGTGCGACATATTCGTTTCTTTTTGGCGGGGGCGTTTGTTCGGGATCTGTAAATGCTTTTTCGGTCTGATCGCTTTCATCGGACGGATCTGCAGCACGCTCAGGGTATTTTTCGGCATTCTGCAGCAATTCCTCTGCTTGAGGGTCCTTTTTTATTTCGCTCATTTTCATTCTCCTTTCGGTGTTTATGATACGTCAAAAAGCGTTAGTTTTTCCGGGGGATCTTTGACTTATATAATAGCAGAAAAGAGGAAAAATGTCCACAATAATCTTTAAAGGAGTGTGCCTGCCCTGCGGCGAACTCAGATATAGTGGGGCTGTTCTGAAATGCCGATTTTCATTCATGTTGCGAAAAGCCATCATGTTGTTCTGTGAAAAAACTATTTTCTTTTTTACAAGCCTCTGAATCATCTAAATATCCGATATAATATGGCTTACCTTCTAATCACTACTTTGAGACAGTACGCAATAAAGTAAGAAAGCATCATTGCAATAGAAAAAACGACTTCATATACATCTTTACGACTGATCGCCCGACCGTTGCTGCGCAACGACCGGGCTATTTTAAGACTTGTTTTTTCAGAGGTGCCGCGAGCTTTGCTCGCG
>CADCPT010000065.1 GCA_902803385.1 uncultured Ruminococcus sp. | reverse complement strand
TTTCTTACTTTATTGCGTACTGTCTCAAAGTAGTGATTAGACGGTAAGCTATATTATATCGGATATTTAGATGATTCAGAGGCTTGTAAAAAAGAAAATAGTTTTTCACACACCCCTGAAAAAACACTATAATAAATGTGCTCGGCAGCGAAAAACATTCTGTAGACAATCAGAAATAAATATATTATAATGTAAAAAAGGAAAGCTTGGGAGAGTGCTGCTATGGCAATGAAAAAAAGAAATTATGTGATGGCTCAGGTGTCAAGGAAGGCCGAAAACAGCCTTGCCGCAGGACACCCCTGGATCTATGATACCGAGATACAAAGCCTTGACGGAACACTGTCAGACGGAGATATCGTTGATGTGATAAGCGGAAGGGGCAAATACCTCGGCTCCGGCTTTTATAACAGCAATTCCAAAATACGTATAAGAGTTATTTCAAAAAACGCAAACGACCGTTTCGATGAGGCGTTTTTTGAGAGGCGCGTCCGCTATGCCTGGGAATACCGTAAAACAGTTATGGGTGAGGATCTCGACTGCTGCCGCATTATTTTCGGCGAAGCAGATACTTTTCCCGGACTAACGGTAGATAAGTTCCACGATATTCTTGTCACCCAGACCCTGTCTCTCGGCATAGAGCTGAGAAAGGATATCATATTCCCCCTGATAGTGAAGGTCCTTGAAGAAGACGGCTTTGAGATACGAGGCATCTATGAAAGAAATGATGTTCACGTGCGCGAGCTTGAGGGAATGCAGCAGGGCAAGGGCTTTTATCCTCTGCCTGACAGGCAGACTCCGGAGGAAACAGATGTTGTAATAACTGAAAACGGTATCAGATACAATGTAGATTTTGAAAACGGTCAGAAAACAGGTTTCTTTCTCGATCAGAAATACAACCGCAGAGCGCTTGCGAAAATAGCCCGCGGCAGAAATGTGCTGGACTGCTTTACGCACACGGGTTCCTTTGCAATGAATGCAGTGATGGGCGGAGCTGCAAGGGTATGCGCCGTTGATATTTCTCAGGACGCGGTGGATATGGCTAAAAGAAATGCTGCCCTGAACGGAATAGAGGACAGGATGGAATTTGTTTGTGCAAATGTGTTCGACCTCCTTTCCGGAATGACAGGCCGCGAAGGATATGATCTCATTATCCTGGATCCGCCTGCATTCACAAAATCCAGGACAACGGTCGATTCGGCGATAAGGGGCTATAAGGAGATAAACCTCAGAGCAATGAAGCTGCTGCCGATGGGAGGATATCTTGCTACCTGCTCCTGCTCGCATTTTATGACAGAGGAGCTTTTTGAAAAAATGCTCCGCGATGCAGCTCTTGATGCGCATGTATCTCTCAGGCGAATAGAATACCGTCAGCAAGCCCCGGATCACCCGGTGCTCTATAATGTACCAGAAACCGAATACCTGAAATTCTATCTGTTTCAGGTGGTATGAACCAGAGTTGATACAGAAGTGCGCCTACCCTGCAGCGCACTTTTTTATAGTGTTTTTTCAGCAGCCCGCTCGCGCCGATGGCGTGGTCGGGCGGATGTGACAATATAACAAAAGAAACAAGAATAAATTCACAGTTCCAATAAGCTAAAAGCTAATAGATAGCGGATAAAAATGCTTTTAACAGCACAAAAAGTTCAAAACTATTTGAACAAACTATTAAACTTATGAACTAGATATGAACAAAAAATAATTTTGTTCATAAATCAGAAAACAATTATTTCGTAAAAATGTCTAAAATTATTCAAAAATTGGTAATAAAAGTAACAAGAAACGGCTATTTATTCCCCAAAAGAATAAATATGTTGTTATTATGCACAAAAACAATCCCCTCGTTTTTACGAAAAAAATTAAAAAAATCTAAAAAAAACTATTGACATTTCGTTCATAAAGAGTTAATATATATACAACAAAAGAACAGAGCATCAACCCCTTCTAAGATGCCGGTTCAAAAAAATAAAAAACAAGAAAGAGGTAATCTATCATGACACTCCAGCAGAAAATGCAGAGCAAGAAAGGCTTTACACTCGTTGAACTCGTAGTTGTTATCGCTATCCTTGCAATCCTCGCAGCAATCGCAATCCCCGCAGTTATCGGTATCATCAACAGCGCAAACGAGTCTCAGAAGGCTTCTGACGCTGCAACAGTTGATAACGCTTGCAAGACCTACTATGCAGGTATCGTTGCAGGTTCTATCACAAGCAACGACAAGACCAACATGAAGAACGTTGGCACATCCGAGAACCTCCCCGGTCCCGGCAAGTCTTCTTCCGAGAGAAAGTCCTGCGCTCTTGACTGCACAGTCGGCGGCGCTATCGACTACAACGGAACATACGCTTCACTCAACGGCAAACTTGCTGACTTCGGTGCTGACAGAGAAGGCAACATCTACTCCAAGACAGATGCAGCTCACTCAACACAGATCACAGTTACTAACATCAGCACAAGCACAAAGCTCGGCTCAGGCGGTCTCGGCTACAAATAATCAAAACTAAGCGAAAGCTTACATAAGGCAAAGGCCCGGAGCGATCCGGGCTTTTGTTCTACCATTAAAGCAATAAGCATTTTACGTTTTTTCTTTTTCTGATCTCGAAAGCTTGTTTGCTCTTTTGCAGCAAACTTTACATATATATTGACAAACAACAAAAAATAGGCTAAGATATTTTATATGAACAGATTGTGAACGGGGGGAATGAGCCATGAAGAATATGATCATGAAAAGTAAAAAAGGCTTTACTCTTGTAGAGCTTGTAGTTGTAATAGCCATACTTGCCATTCTTGCAGCAATTGCTATCCCGGCGGTAATCGGGATAATCAACAGCGCAAATGAAGCTCAGAAGGCTTCTGACGCCGCAACTGTCGATTATGCCTGCAAGGTGTACTATACGGGCATTGCCTCCGGCGCGATACATACCGGAAACTTCAAGGCTCCGAAATCCAAGGATCCGATACCTGCACCGGGACTTGCCAACAGCCTGAGGCGTTCTGCTGCAAGGAACTGTACGGTTGCAGGTGCTTTGGAATATGACGGCATATACGACAGCATGATCAACAAGGTCACTGACTTCGGCTATGACGCGGACGGAAATATATTTTCTATGACGGATACAGCATATTCAAGCCGCGGTCTTACAAGGATTACTGCCGATGCAAAGCTTGACTTCCAGGTTCTCAATTATGTCAAGGTCTGACAATTTGCCATTCATTTATGTTTGAATTATCGGGGCTGCTGCAAACTTACTTTGCGGCAGTCCCTTTTACTAAACTGAGCGTGTCTGCCCCGCGGCGTACTTTTTATAGTGTTTTTTTCAGGGGTGCCAGGCGCTTCGCGCCTGGCACCCCTGAAAAAACAAATTTTTAGCAGCCCGGTCGCGCCGAAGGCATGGTCGGGCGGTCAGTCGTACAGATGTATATAAAGGCGTTATTTAAGGAAGCACTGATTAAATCCAGTGCTCATATCGCGCCGTCAGATTTTTCGTCAGATCGTATCAAATGAGCGCCGTAAACCTGTCGGTTTTCAAGCGAATTT
>CADCPT010000064.1 GCA_902803385.1 uncultured Ruminococcus sp. | reverse complement strand
CTGCTTGTCTGAATTTATTGTAAATTTGTATACTGTCTCATTCACACCTTCGGCAAGATATGAATGCCATGCCTTGTTACCTACGCCTATGTATACAACATCACCATCATCGCAAGTGATATCTTCACAGCTTTTTATATCAGAACCGGGAGCTTCGGGCGTATACTCATTTTTATATATTTTCCACCTGAAAGCCTTGTTCTCTGCTGTAGGAACAAAGCTTATTTTTCCGGTTTCGGATGTTATTCTGTATTCTTTTGTCTCAGCCGAAAAAGCCGGATCTATGATTCCGCCGTTGATCTTGACATCTGAAAGCAGAGTACTTGTGCCTGACCAGTCATAGCCGAGATCTGCACCCCAGCTTGTTGAATACGAAAGCTTTATTTCATCCCCCGGAAGAAGCTTTCCGGAAGCTGAGGTATATGCGGTTATTCCCTCGTCAGTAACCCAGTCATCAAGCATCACCATCCAGGCGCCCATACTGCCTCCATCCTCGGATGAAAGACCGTTGATCTCGCTGATATATCCCGAATCACTTATAACGCTCCCAAGCTCTTTTTCGGCAAGGGTATTTTTTACAATAGAAAGAGCGTCAAAATCTGTACCGACCGGTACCCATTCATCCACCAGAATGCCTTCCCAATCCGCACCGTTTTCAGAGGTCAGGGTATGGTTTTCTACGATCAGTCTCACGTTTTTTTCCTCTGATGAAGCAGTTACAGCGAACGGAAATGCACCGCAGATAACTGAAGCTGCCAAAAAAGCTGATGACAATGCTTTAAACTTACTCATTTTTGTTTCCTCCCGTTCCGTTTCCGGAAATATTGATCTCTGCAGACTTTTTTGCCACTTTTCTGTTTTTTCTGCCGCGCTCCCTTTTCGCTCTGCTTTTTTCCTTTGCCGTTACAGTCTGAGGCTCTTTCAGTCCGGCCGCTTCAAGCGCGCGGCTCCAGGGTCCGAGCTTCTGCTTGATGAAGCAAACTGTATCGGGTGAAAAATCATCCTTTTTCGGAAGCCTGCCAAGCTCTAGGTGCTTTGCAGCAAGGAGTTCAATAGCGTACTGTGTTTTTTCTTCACTTGTCACTGTTTTCACCACACAAAAAAGCTTTCCCCGACAAGCAAGGAAAGCACAACTGACGCACAAAAACAGACCGCTGACGGAAATGCTCCGACACGGTTGTTATCATGATCGGCTGCACTTCTTCCTCGTCCAAGTCTGCGTTACCGGGATATACGGAAGTATTCTGACTTATGGATAGCTCCAAACACAGTAATGACGGTTGTTACGGATTTTCACCGTATTCCCAATTACCTACCGGGCACTGCCTTTCGCACCGTATATCCGATATTAAATTTACAAATCAATTATATCAGCTGACACAGCTGATGTCAATATTAATAGTATTATAAATGCCTTAGACAATTTTCCGAAAAACAGACTGATACACGGTGCGGGCCGGCTTAAAAGAATCAAGGATCTTTCGCAAAATAAGGATTCTGACGGCAGCCCAATTGATTATTGTTCGCCCGAAAGAAGTGCTCTGAGGATGTGCCCGAAGTAAATGCCATTGGGATACGCCTACCCTGCGGCGCACTTTTTTAGTATTTTTTCAGGGGTGCCAGGCGCTTCGCGCCTGGCACCCCTGAAAAAACAGATCTTTATCAGCCCGGTCGCGCCGAAGGTACGGTCAGACGAACGGTGCAGTGTTAATGCGACAGACCCTTATACTATATGTGGGGTGCGGCGCAAGACAGTCGCACGCAGAAGATCGCAAAACGCTGTTCCGGTTTTCAAAGTATCACCGTTCAAAGAATGTGGCATACTATCAGCAGCATCGTAACTCCTGGTATACCCAAAACAGAAGAGACCGAAAGACTCAGGGGACTTACCGGAATGTACACTCCCGTCCAGACAGAAGTTATATCAACGCAGCCAAGTGCTATTACTCCGGGAAACAAGGAAAGAAAAGCACTTCTGACCGGATGCCTGGATCGCATGAAGATATGAACAATAACAAGAGTAAGGAACACAACACAGCATATTGCAACTATTATTTTCAGATCCGTAATTATCCCCTCCGATACATTATAACAAACGTCGATGTCCCCCGCCTCTTTAGGCGGCGGGTGCCATACGTCCGTCGGTGGTGGGTCAAGATCCCCCACCGACGCCCGTAGGAGCTAAAGCTCCCTGACGTCTGTTGACGGCGTCGATCGCTCCTATCAAGCGAGCTTGTTGGAGCTTTGCTCATTGTTTAATAAACATTATGTACCGGATAAGGATTTATGCCTTCCTTATTCTGACCTTTTTCTGAAGAGTATATATGGAATTATTACCGTTGAAAATATATGCCAGAGCGCAAACAGCAAAAAAATACGGCATATAGTTATAACCGAAGACCTCGATCCCGATAAACATAGGAGCGATCAGTGTATTTGTTGCCGCGCCGAAAACTGCCGCATATCCGAGTGCCGCGAGCAATACTACAGGCAAATTGAATACTATCCCGATAAGCGCACCGAGAGTTGCACCTATAGAGAACAACGGCGTGACCTCTCCGCCCTGAAAACCGGCTGAAACAGTTATAACAGTCAGCAGAAATTTCATGATGAAATCCCAGGCGTAAACGTCCCCGTTCAATGAATCAGCAATAAGATTCGTTCCGAGTCCGGAGTATCTTCCGCTGAACATAAGAAGGGAAACAAAACTCGCAACTGCTCCTCCGGCAGCAATTTTAATATATGGATTCTTTATGTATTCAGAGAGGAGCTTCTTGGTCTTTTTTAGCGTGAAAGCAAAACCGCCGCCGATAAAGCCAAAGAGAATACCTGAAATACAAAGCACAACGATTAGGGACAGATCAGGAGAGATATCTCCCGGAATATCAAATCTGAACTGTTCAAGTCCAAGAAATCCGGAGGTGATACTTGCAGCAAATGCAGCGATAAGTCCGGGGAGAAGTGCATTGACTTCAAGTCTGCCGGCGCATATAACCTCTGTTGCAAAGAAAACCGCTGCCATAGGCGTTCTGAAAAGTCCGGCAAAACCTGCTGCCATTCCTGTAACAGTAAGTATCTTTACAGAATCAGGGTTCTTTATCCTTATATGCTTTGCCACAAAGTTGCCGAGCGTTCCGCCTATCTGCACGGCAACGCCCTCCCGTCCGGCACTTCCTCCGAAAAGGTGGGTCATCCACGTGCTCAGAGTAACAAACGGTATAAGCCTTAGTTTTATTTCGGTTTTGTCGTTCTGAGCCCTTTTAAAGACGAGATTCATTCCTTCCCTGGTTTCCTTGCCGAAACGATCATACATAAAGAATATAATAAGTCCGGCAACAGGCAGGAACGGGATAAAATAAAAGGGATATGCTTCTCTTATCTCTGTGATCTTTAAAAGAATAATACCGAAACCTGCATCGATAGCACCTGTTACAATACCAATGATCAGTGCGCAAAGACAAAAAATGCTGAGATCAATGACATGTCTGAGGTTTTCTCTCAGTGATTCCGGTTTTTCTTTGGAGGACTTATTCTTCGCCTCCGGGTCAAGTATTATTATTTTTGACTTGTTTTTCATATTATCTCCGGTATCATCACTGATCCTCAGACAGATGCTGTGCATCATTAGCGTCGGAGATCCTGTAGCACAATATCATAAGGCTGTCATTAAGATGAACGTTTTCAACAATAATATCATCAAAGTCGATAGTAAGATCGTAATGGCTGAAATTCCAGTAATTCTTTACGCCAAGGGCATGAAGCCTTGCGGCAATAGCAGCAACTGCAGTTTTCGGAACACAGAATATCGCTGCATCAGTTTTATTCTCAGTACAGAATTTTTCGAGATCATCAAGATCGGTAACAGTCAGATCACGGATCGTCGTTCCTATCTTGGCAGGATCATTGTCAAATATTCCGATAAGAGAAAAGCCCCTCTTTTCAAATGACATATGGATAGCAACAGCCTTACCGAGATTACCTGCGCCGATGAGAATAGCCTTGTAGTTGTGATCAAGTCCAAGAATGTTTCCTATTTCATTATAAAGGCTTTCAACGCTGTATCCGTAGCCCTGCTGACCGAAGCCTCCGAAGCAGTTGAGATCCTGACGTATCTGTGATGCTGTAAAGCCCATTTTATCAGAAAGCTGCTTTGAAGATATTCTTGTAACTCCTTTTTCGAGCAGCTCACCGAGAAAGCGATAATATCTCGGAAGTCTTTTTATTACCGGATCGGATATATTTTCATATTTATGCATAGCATTACCCCATTGCTCATTTTATAGAATTAGTTTAACAGTTTTGTGATAAAAAGTAAAGTACAAAAAATGTTATTGTTAAAAAATTAACTCATTGTTCACAAATGAGCCTTTCCTTCGGCACGACCGAGCTATTAAAAATTGTTTTTTCAGGGGTGCCAGGCGCGAAGCGCCTGGCACCCCTGAAAAAACACTAAAAAAACAATGCGCCGGAAGGGCACCTACCTCCGGCGCAAAAATACTGAGATCAATATTTATTTTCCTCAAAGAATTTGGGTGCATATTTTTTCAGAACAGGCAGAATACCTATCTTATCGGGAGTATGAGGAGGAAGCTGCCAGAAATCATGCGCACAATATGGGTTTCCTTCTATTATGACAGGACCATTCTCCGTGATAGCAACATCCCATCCTACATAGCGTACTTCCGGAACAACTGTTGCCGCTTCAAGACACATAGCAACAGCCTCTTTAACATACGGAAGCTTAAAGCCGGGGATCTTTGTATGTGTATCGGGATGCTCCTCATATATTATTCCCTTAAGTGTATCTCCTGAATGGGCAGGATATTTCATTTTTCCTGTTTCGGGATCAACCGGGGAAAACAGACCGTTATTATCGAGGAATCGGCCGTTATATCCCATTTTCTGAACAATATAGATAAGATGGGGCTTGCCATCATCTCCGACAAGAGTTATTATCCTCATACAGTTAACTGCTTTGGAATAAAGAACATCCATTTCATGATGCTGTATAACACATTCCTCGATGTTATAGAAGTTATGAGTAGTGAGATATTCATAAAGCTTTTCAAAGCTTTCAAATTCCGATGTATCGACTTTTTCGATACCCTTGCCGCATTCAGCACTTCTCGGCTTACAGAAAAGATAACGCTTGTCCTTTACAAATTCCTTTACTTCATCTTTTGTTGCCTTGTCTATACGTATGAAATCGCGGCCGATGTATTTTTTGAAAATATCGTTGAACTCATCTTTATTTTCAAATTTTTCGGCGGCTTCTTCATTATTCATATATACGATAAATGCTTTGTTTTTAAAACGGGTAAGATAAGTCTTTCTCTGTTCTTTATTCAGGTTATAAAAAGCAAATATCTGATAATCATAATATCCGGCACCGTATTTTTTCATACAGCTAAGCATATCGAAGAAAATAGATACAGAGCTTTTGTCGGTTTTTGTCTTTACATTCTTTATGGCACCATGCATTTTTTTAAAAGATGCATTTTTAATTACTTTGTTAAGATAAGACATTAATATGCTCCTTTAATTATTCGCATTCAGCAAGATTGGCCTTAACAGATTCCTTTATTATTTCCAGGCCTTTCATAAGATCTTCTTCGCCGATCACCAGCGGAGGCATAAGCTTTACAACGGAATTCTTTCTTCCGGCGCCTTCAATTATAAGACCTCTTTCAAAGCATCCTTCAATGACCTTGTCGGCAAGCCCCTTGACCTTGATGTGCTCGAACTCAATACCCCAGATCATTCCGAGACCGCGAAGCCTGAGTCTGCTGTCGAGAGGGAGGATCTCACTTTCAATATATGACTTGATTATCTCTCCCTTATCCTTTACCTGCTGTTCAACGTTATGGCTGAGCATATACTCTATGCCGGCCTTTGCTGCCACAAAAGCAAGCTGATTACCGCGGAATGTACCGTTATGCTCGCCGGGCTTCCATACATCTATTTCAGGCTTGATAAGAGTAAGAGCAAGGGGCAGACCGTAACCGCCGATGGACTTTGACATTGTTACAATATCAGGCTCTATACCGGCTCTCTCAAATGAGAAGAATGTGCCGCTTCGGCAGCAACCGACCTGAACATCATCAACAACAAGAAGGATATCGTTATCAGTACAGAACTGTCTGACAGCTCTGAGCCATTCCGGCGTAAAGACGCGGATTCCGCCTTCTGCCTGAATAGTCTCAATAAAGAGAGCGGCAGGCTTTTCAACACCGCTGTGGTCGTCATCAAGAAGCTTCTGCATATATTTTACGGTATCAAGCTCGGGGAACATGTAGGGAGCAGGTATGAACGTGACATAATCAAGGGGAACTCCTGCGCCTCTTCTTGATGCCTTATCTGTTGTAAGTGAAAGAGAACCGAGTGTCATACCGTGGAATGCACCCATAAGCGCAAAAATGTTTCTTCTTCCCTTTACCTTTCTTGCAAGCTTGAGCGCTGCTTCATTGGCATTTGTACCTGTCGGGCCGGGGAACTGAATCTTATAATTCAGTCCTCTGGGTTTGAGCACCTTTTCCTCGAATGTCTCAATAAACTCTCTTTTGGGGACAGTATACATATCCAGAGCGTGCATGACGCCGTCTGATTCGAGATATTCTATAAGCTTGGTTTTTATCTCCGGATTATTATGGCCGTAGTTTACTGCACCGGCTCCGCAGAAAAAGTCGATATACTTGTTACCATCTTCGTCGTAAAAATTTGCGCCCTTTGCCTTTGTAAATACTGTAGGAAAATGTCTGCAGTAGGAGCGCACTTCGGATTCATAACTCTCAAACACTGATGTATTCATTTAGCATATCTCCGTTTCAGGTAATTAAAATTATCTACATAAAGTATTTTACATTTTTTATTTTCTTACGTCAAGTGAAATCACGCTGAAAACCTATGTTTTTATGACAATAATTCTATTATTTCAGTTATACACAAATAAAAATCACAAATTCCGAATTATTGTATAGTTTAACATATTTCCCGAACTAAGCATTTTTAAGCAAAAATATCATACGACCATCCCTGCAGCGTGACGTGGCAGGTAAAAAAATCTGAGGGTGCCAGTCGCTTTGCGCCCGACACCCCTCAAAAAAATACTTTATACTATGATTACGCTTCATCGCTCAGGCATTTGACCATAACAGCCTTCTGAGCATGGAGTCTGTTTTCTGCTTCCTCGAAGATCTCGTCAGCATGCGCTTCAAATACTTCTTCGGTTATCTCTTCACCTCTGTGCGCCGGCAGACAGTGCTGAACCATTGCATCGGGCTTTGCAAGAGCCATAAGCTCTGCATTTACCTGGTAACCGTCAAAGGCCTTCCTTCTCTTCTCAGCTTCACCTTCCTGACCCATAGAAGCCCATACATCTGTAATAACTACGTCAGCATCTACAACAGCTTCTTTGGGAGTGCGGAACATGGAAAACTTATCTCCGTATCCCTTAGCAAATTCAAGGATCTGAGTGTCAGGCTCATAGCCTTCGGGACAAGCGACCGAAATGGACATTCCTGTCTTGAGTGCGCCGACAATAAGAGAATTCATCATATTGTTGCCGTCTCCTATGAATGCCATTTTAAGACCTGCAAGCTTACCCTTGAATTCACGGATGGTCATAAGATCGGCAAGTATCTGACAGGGATGACAGAAATCAGTAAGACCGTTGATTATCGGTATCGAACCGTAATTTGCAAGATCTTCAACTTCCTTCTGTTCAAAGGTCCTGATCATAATGCCGTCAAGATAACGTGAAAGAACCCTTGCGGTATCCTGAACGGGTTCACCTCTTCCGATCTGCATATCCTTGGATGAAAGGAATATTGGCTGACCGCCGAGCTGATACATACCTACCTCAAAAGAAACCCTTGTTCTTGTTGATGCTTTTTCAAAAATAAGACCGAGCGACTTTCCTTCAAGATACTTATGAGCAATGCCATGCTTTTGCTCATATTTGAGCTGATCCGCAAGATTGAGGATATCGATCACCTCTTCCGGTGTCAGATCAAGCATTTTAAGTAAATGTTTCATTGGTTATCCCTCCATAGTGTTTTTTAGAATTGAAAGACCCTTGTCTATTTCTTCATAAGTGATGGTAAGAGGCGGAAGAAGTCTTAAAAGATTCTTTGCCGTAAGAATAAGAAGACCGTTTTCGACACATTTTGCCGCAACTTCCTTTGCATTATCCTTTTCTGTAACGATGCCTATCATCATGCCCATTCCCCTTACTTCTTTGACATTGGGCATAGATAAAAGCTTTTCACAAATGTAATCGCCCTTTTTCTTGACTTCAATTACGAAATCATCAGTTGTGACCCTTGAAAGAACCTCTAATGCTGCAGCACAGGCAATGGGGTTTCCGCCAAAAGTAGTTCCGTGAGTTCCTGCTGTCATTACTTCCGAAAGCTTTCCTCCGCAGACGCATGCGCCTATAGGAAGACCGCCGCCAAGACCCTTTGCAGATGTGATAGCATCAGGCTTAATACCGTAATTCTGAAAGCAGTATACTGCGCCCGTTCTTGATACGCCTGTCTGGACTTCATCAACAAGAAGAAGGATATCATTTTCTGTACATATCTTCGATACTTCGGAAACAAATTCCGATGAAAGCGGCATTACCCCGCCTTCGCCCTGGATCAGTTCGATAAACACAGCACAAACATCATCGGAAATGTGTTTCTTAAGGTCATTAATATCGTTAGCTTTTACATAATCAAAGCCCTGTGTGAACGGGAAAAAGAAATTATGAAACACATCCTGTCCGGTCGCAGACAGAGTAGTTACTGTTCTTCCGTGGAAGGAATTAACGAGAGTAAGGATCTTCTGTCTTCCCTCCCCGTATTTATCAAAGCTGTATTTTCTTGCGAGCTTTATGGCACATTCGTTTGCTTCTGCACCGCTGTTGCAAAGAAATACCTTATCAAGCCCCGTAAGAGAGCAAAGCTTTTTTGAAAGCTCTGTCTGAAGCGGTGAATAATAAAGGTTTGAAATATGCTGGAGAGTTGCAGCCTGTGATGATACCGCCTTGACCCAACCTTCGTCGCAATAACCTAAGGAATTGACGCCGATACCGCTTGTGAAGTCGATGTATTCCTTGCCGTCTACATCTTTGGCAACGGCTCCCTTACCGCTTACCAAGGCTGTCGGAAAACGACCGTAGGTATGCATCATATATTGTTGTTCATCATTCTTGATCTCTTCAAAAGTCAATTCTGATCGCCTCCGTTAATAAAACATGGTTCCGATACCTTCATCGGAGAACATTTCAATAAGAATAGAATGCGGAATTCTGCCGTCTATAATATGTGCTCTTTTAACGCCGCGGCGTACTGCCTCAACGCAGCAGTCGATCTTCGGTATCATACCGCCGCTGATTATGCCTTCCCTTTTGAGCATAGGGACTTCGCTTACATTGACTACAGGAATAAGTGTTTCATCATCATCCTTGTCCTTAAGAAGACCCTTGATATCAGTCATAAGAATGAGCTTTGCAGCCTTGAGCTCTGCGGCTATCCTTGCTGCTGCAAGGTCAGCATTTATATTGTAGACAGCTCCGTTATATCCGCCTGCAACAGTAGATATTATCGGGATATATCCGTTGGAAGTTGCATCTGTTATCACCCCGGTATTGACCTCGGTTATTTCACCGACAAAGCCAAGGTCGTCACCGGTTATTATCTTTTCAGCCATTATCATCCTGCCGTCAAGACCGCAAAGACCGATCGCCTTGCCGCTGTGCTGTTCAAGAAGCTGAACAAGGCTTTTATTGACCTTACCTGCAAGCACCATCTGTACGATATCTATAGTCTCTTCATCGGTTACTCTCAGGCCGTTTACAAACTTGCTTTCCTTGCCTATTTTTTTGAGCATCTGGCTTATTTCCGGACCGCCGCCGTGAACAAGCACAACATTGATGCCTACAAGCTGCAGTAGAACGATGTCGCTCATAACGGCGTCCTTAAGCTCCTCGCTTATCATAGCGTTTCCGCCGTATTTGATAACAACAGTCTGTCCGGAATACTTCTGTATATACGGCAGCGCCTGGATAAGAATATTGGCTCTTGCCTGATCTGATATATTCTTCATAATAGATTTCTCCGTTTCTGTAGATACTGCGATCAGGTCCTGTAATCGCCGTTTATTTTTACATATTCATATGTAAGATCGCATCCGTAAGCCTCTGCGCAGAAGCTGCCGCTGTTAAGCTCTACAAGGATGTCTATTTCATCTTCAAGAAGGATCTCTTTTGCAACATCCTCTGAAAAATCAATACCGGCACCGTTTTTGCACACATCGATCCTTCCCTTTGAGGACGCGAAGGAAACATCGACCTTCTTTACATCAACATCGCAGCCGGAATAACCGATAGCACAAAGGACTCTTCCCCAGTTGGCATCTGCACCGAACATAGCCGCTTTAAGAAGGCTTGAGCAGATAACGGATTTGGCAACGC
The DNA here is from genome assembly GCA_902803385.1 of uncultured Ruminococcus sp. Taxonomy (GTDB): domain Bacteria; phylum Bacillota; class Clostridia; order Oscillospirales; family Acutalibacteraceae; genus UBA1213. The sequence continues at coordinate 6,395 of CADCPT010000064.1, read as the reverse complement.
CGCGGGCATCCTTATCGGAAACTGCACCGCTTACCTTGCAGACAAGAAGCTTTGTTGCGCCTTCTCCGTCCTTTGCCATTTTTCTTGACAGCTCTCTGCATACTGCTGTAAGAGCTTCAAGGAAAATATCATAATCCCCGCCTTCTGCAGTGATCTCATCATTTCCTGCAAGACCGGAAGCCATTACCGAAAGCGTATCATTGGTCGATGTATCGCCGTCTATGCTTACCATATTGAAGGTATCGTCAGCAGCTGCCTTTACAGCCTTCTGAAGCATATCTACAGATACGGCAGCATCTGTAGTAACAAAACAGAGCATTGTAGCCATATTCGGATGTATCATTCCGCTGCCCTTAGAGATACCGCCGATGCGCACGGTTTTTCCGCCGATGACCGTTTCAACTGCGACCTCTTTTTTTACCGTATCGGTCGTCATTATAGCTTCTGCTACATCTGTGCATCCCTCAACAGAAAGAGCCTCTGCAAGCGGCTTGATCCCGGAAGCGATAGGCTCTATCGGAAGAACCTGGCCGATCACTCCTGTTGAAGCAACAATAACATCATCAGCGCTTATGCCGAGCTCTTCTGCGATAAGGTCACACATCTGCTGAGCCTTCAAATCTCCGTCGGCATTACAGGTGTTTGCATTTCCGCTGTTGGCAATAACAGCCTGTGCATATCCGTCTGAAAGATTCTTTTTTGTAATAGTAATGGGTGAACTCTGCACAAGGTTCTTTGTATATACAGCAGCAGCAGTGCATTTTTTCTCACAGAATATAAGACCAAGATCTCTTTTTGTCTTGTTCTTTCTGATACCGCAGTGAACACCGGATGCGGTAAAGCCCTTTGCAGCCGTTACAGAACCTTCGATAAACTTATATGTCATTTTTCTTTCCTCCGTTTTTCTCAGAATGCAGGCGGCACTATCACAAGTCCGGTCTTTTCGTCAAGACCGAAAATAATGTTCATATTCTGAATCGCCTGACCTGCAGCGCCCTTGACCATATTGTCGATAGCTGAAACAGCGATAAGTGTTCCTGTCCTCTTATCATGGTGGAGCGAAATATCACAGAAATTTGAATACTTTATATTGTGGATATCAGCACATGCTCCGTCCGGAAGCAGTCTGATGAAGAATTCATCCTTATAGAGTTTTTCGTATTCAGCTCTTATCTGTTCAAAGGTAACACCTTCATTTATCCTTGCGTAGCAAGTGGAAATAATACCTCTGTTGACAGGCAGAAGATGAGGCACAAAAGTAATGGTCACCTTCTTACCGGAGAGCTTTCCGAGAGTCTGCTCTATTTCTGGAGTATGTCGGTGATTTGCGACCTTATAGGGATGAAAGCCTTCATTAAGCTCAGGATAATGATTTCCCTGATTTGGCTTTCTTCCGGCACCGGTCACGCCTGATTTTGAATCAACGATTATTCCGTCCGTACTTACAAGACCGGACTTTACAGCAGGTGCAAGCGCAAGCGGAGCACCTGTAGTATAGCATCCGGGATTGGCTATGATACGCTTACCCCTGATATTATCGCGGAAAAGCTCAGGCAGACCGTAAACTGATCTTTTATGAAGCTCGTCATCAAGAAATTCACAGCCGTACCATTCCTTGTATTCATGCTCGCTTTCAAGACGAAAATCTGCACCAAGGTCGATAAAGGCTTTTCCAGCTTTATCACATTCAGCAGCAAGCTCTTGCGAAAGACCGTGCGGAAGTGCTGCGAAAATAACGTCGCTTTTTTCAATTACTTCAGACTGAGTTTTACATTCCATATCACAAAGTGATTTATATGAAGGATATACCTCACTGAGCTTTTTCCCTTCAAAGCTGACAGAACTGATGGCAGCGATCTCAGCTTCGGGATGGGTCAGAAGGATACGCACAAGCTCTGCTCCGGCATAACCTGTGGCCCCGATTATTCCAGCTTTTATTTTCATTTCCTTTACCTTCTCCTTTATAATCTGTCAAAGCTCTTCAAGCAGCTTTTTAACACGCTTCGCCTGAACTTTTACATTGCCGCTTGCAGGGCCGCCGATGGTTTTTCTTCCGTTTACGCAGTTTTCAAGAGAGATAGCACTGTAAACGCCCTTATCAAAAGCATCGCATACCTTTTTATACTCTGCAAGAGGAAGCTCCTCAAGAGTCGTATCCTTTTCAATGCAAAGGGCAACAAGAGTTCCTGTAGCCTTATATGCATCGCGGAAAGGCATTCCCTTCTTTACAAGATAATCCGCACAGTCTGTTGCATTGATAAAGCCCTTAGCTGCAGCCTTCCTCATATTATCGGGCAGCACCTTCATCGTATCGACCATCGGTGTAAATGCTGTAAGACACATTTTTACGGTATCTACGGCATCAAAGATAGCCTCCTTGTCTTCCTGCATATCTTTGTTGTAGGCAAGAGCAATACCCTTCATAACCGTGAGAAGCGTCATAAGATCTCCGAATACCCTGCCGGATTTACCTCTCACAAGCTCGGCAATATCAGGATTCTTCTTCTGAGGCATAATACTTGAGCCGGTTGAAAACGCATCGTCAAGCTCTACGAATTTGAATTCCCAGCTGCACCACATAATGATCTCTTCGGAAAATCTTGAAAGATGCACCATTATTATGGAAAGTGCGGAAGCAAGCTCCATACAGAAATCTCTGTCGGATACGCCGTCAAGGCTGTTCTTGCATACCCTCGAAAAACCAAGAAGAGACGCTGTTGTTGATCTGTCGATCGGATAAGTTGTTGTAGCAAGTGCGCCGCAGCCGAGCGGCAGCTCGTCCATGTGTCTGTATGCACAGTCAAGTCTGTCGATATCTCTCAGAAGCATCTCCGAATAAGCCATCAGATGATGACCGAATGTTATAGGCTGTGCTCTCTGAAGATGAGTATAACCCGGCATAACGGTATTGGAGTATTTCTCAGCTTTATTGCAAAGAACAGTAATAAGCTCCTTTACCTGCTTCTTGATCTCTACTATTTCTTTTTTCAGATACAGTCTGATATCAAGAGCGACCTGATCGTTACGGCTTCGGGCAGTATGCAGTCTTTTACCTGTCTGACCCAGACGCATGGTCAGCTCGCCTTCAATAAATGTATGGATATCCTCGGCATTGGGATCTATTTCAAGCTTGCCGCTGTCGATATCACGAACGATACCTTCAAGACCCTTTACGATAGCCATCGACTCACCTATGCTGATAATGCCGCATTCCCCAAGCATCTGCGCATGAGCGATACTTCCCTCTATATCCTCATGGTACATACGGCTGTCAAAGCTTATGGAGGAATTGAAGTCGTTTGTTTTTTTATCTATTTCCTTTGAAAAACGTCCTGCCCAAAGTTTCATTTTTTTCACACTCCGTATTTTAAAATGTCTGCCGCTTCCGTATATGCAAAACCTTTGCATATGCGCAAACGTCAGCACACCGGCATTACATAAAACAATAGTCGGGCGGACAGCGGTTTTACCGCTGCTCGCCCTGAATATTGAATTGTGAACATTGAATTATTCCTTGATAAGTCCCTTTTTAGCCTGAACCTTGATCGGCAGACCAAAGAGATTGATAAATCCTGAGCTGTCCTTCTGATCGTAAACCTCATCTTCATCGAAGGTTGCGATATCGGGATCGTAAAGTGAATATGGTGATGTAACAGAGGCATCAATTATGTTGCCCTTGTAGAGCTTGAGCTTTACATCGCCGGAAACAGTCTCCTGTGTGCTGTCAACAAAAGCAGACAGGGCCTTTCTGAGAGGAGTGTACCACTGACCGAAGTAAACGAGCTCGGCAAAACGCAGACCTACCTGCTGCTTGAAGTGATATGTATCTCTGTCTAGAGTGATCTCTTCAAGCTTATTGTGTGCATGATAAAGGATCGTGCCGCCGGGAGTCTCATAAACGCCCCTTGATTTCATACCTACAAGACGGTTCTCAACGAGGTCAACGATACCGATACCGTTTTCACCGCCGAGCTTGTTGAGTTTCTTGACGATATCAACAGAACCCATCTTTTCGCCGTCAACAGCAACCGGAACGCCTTTTTCAAAGGAAATAGTAACATAGGTGGGCTTATCAGGAGCCTGCTCAGGGCTGACGCCAAGCTCGAGGAAGCCTTCCTTATTGTACATAGGCTCATTTGCCGGATCCTCAAGGTCAAGACCCTCATGGGAAATGTGCCATATATTCTTGTCCTTTGAATAGTTTGTTTCTCTTGTGATCTTAAGAGGAATGTTGTGTGCTTCTGCATAGTCGATCTCTTCGTCACGTGACTTGAGACTCCACTCTCTCCAGGGAGCGATGATCTTCATATCAGGAGCAAAAGCCTTGATTGCAAGCTCAAAACGAACCTGGTCATTTCCCTTGCCTGTGCAGCCATGGCAGATAGCATCTGCGCCTTCTGCAAGAGCTATCTCAACGATCCTCTTTGCAATGATAGGACGCGCAAAGGATGTTCCGAGAAGGTATTTGCTTTCGTAAACAGCATCAGCCTTTATTGTCGGGAATACATACTCTTCGATGAATTCCTTGTTAAGATCCTCAATGTAGAGCTTTGAAGCGCCCGTCTTCTTTGCCTTTTCCTCAAGACCGTCAAGCTCGGTACCCTGACCAACGTCACCGGATACAGCAATGACCTCGCAATTGTCATAGTTTTCCTTCAGCCACGGGATAATGATAGATGTATCAAGACCGCCTGAATATGCAAGAACTACTTTTTTTATGTCACCCATTTTGATAACCTCCGTTAAAAAATCTTACGATTTTATTATACAACTTTTTTTGCATATTTCAAGTGATAAATGAATATTTATTCAAAAATACACATTTTCAGAATAAGCAATAATAATTAATTCATTGTGGATGGTATTTTGTTATATTTAACAATAATATCCTACATAATATGGCTTCAATCTTAAAATGTAAATGTTTAGTCTGTAAGTAATACCGGTATAGAAAGGAAATTTTATGCATATATGCATAATTTTCTGCATATACTGATAACCTGACACAATAGGAATAATCTATAAATAATATGAATCAATACTTGCTGTTACGCTCATTTTATGGTAAAATATAAGCAACAAAAATCTATTACAAGGAGGCATTGCTATGAGCTTTACTACTGTCAGACCGGATCAACTCAGCAATAATTTTTTTGAGGCTATCGGCAAACAATGGATGCTTATCACAGCGGGAGATGAAAGCAGCTTCAATACTATGACTGCAAGCTGGGGCGGTGTTGGAGTGCTCTGGAACAAGGATGTTGCCTTTTCATTCGTAAGGCAATCCAGATATACCCTTGAATTTCTCAATAATTCAGAATACTATACACTGTGCTTTTTCGGAGAGAATATGAGGAAGGAGCTTGCATTCTGCGGAGCAAATTCCGGAAGAAATGTCGATAAGGCAGCGGTAACGGGACTTATTCCCGTAAATGATGAGCTTGCGCCATATTTTGAACAGGCTGAGCTCGTACTCATCTGTAAGAAGCTTTACAAGCAGCCTATGACAGCTGAGTATTTCACCGACAGATCAATAATCCACAACTGTTATTCAGACGGAGACTGGCATGAAATGTTTGTCGGAGAGATCGTAAAGGTTCTGAAGAAGGTGTGAGATGCGTACTGTTCTGATAACAGGTGCTTCAAGAGGCATAGGTGCTCAATGTGCCCGCAGATTCGCAGAAAAAGAGTATCGTGTGGTAATAAACTATAACAGCTCCGAAAAACAGGCAGCAGATCTTGCAGATGAGCTGAAAAAAGCAGGCTCTGATGTCTGCACCGTGAAAGCTGATGTTTCTTCTTCTGAGGAAGTAAACAGAATGTTTGCAAGGATAAATGATGATTACGGCGGAGCTGATATCCTTGTCAACAATGCCGGCATCGCACAGACAAAGCTCTTTACAGACCTTACCGACGAAGACTGGGACAAGATGCTTTCGACAAACCTCAGCAGTGCATTTTACTGCTGCAGGGCGGCTCTTCCTTATATGATAAGAAATCATTTCGGAAGAATTATAAATATTTCTTCCATGTGGGGTCAGGTAGGAGGATCTTGCGAAGTACATTACTCAGCAGCAAAGGCAGGCATTATAGGTCTTACAAAAGCGCTCGCTATGGAGGAAGGTCTGAGTGGTATTACAGTCAACTGCATTGCCCCGGGGGTAATAAAGACAGATATGCTTTCCTCTTTTACAAAGGAAGATCTGCAGGCTCTGAAAGACGAAACACCCACAGGAACACTGGGAACTCCCGACGATATTGCAAGAGCTGCCGTATTTCTTGCCGATGATTCTTCCTCATTTATAACCGGACAGGTTTTAGGGATCAACGGCGGATTTGTAGTATGAATAAAAATGGGGATGTCACATTAACGCTGCACCATCCGCCCTACCGTG